>JBJERT010000218.1:0-4779 GCA_051882435.1 Faecalibacterium sp. | reverse complement strand
CTCGTTTCCGAGGAAACCGCTTCTGGCTTTGTGTGATATAGAGCAAAAAGAGAACGCATCAGAGAGGCTGTTCGCCCAGCACGTCCGAGGTCGGCGTCTCGAACAGGGGCAGATCGGCGTAAGGATCGGGGGTGGTGTCGGCGGGCAGGCTCTTCATGTACTCGTCCATAGCGACCGCGACCGCCTTGGCCATGGCGACCGCCTCCACGACGGTGCGCGCGCCCATGACCGCGTCGCCGCCCGCAAATACGCCGGGTCGGGTGGTGTGGCCGTCCGAGCTGACGGTCAGCAGACCGCGCTGGTTGGTGTCGATGCCGGTGGTCGTCTGGATTAGGCTGCTCTCCGAGCCCTGGCTCACCGAGACGATGACGCCCGTGTGTCGGTACAGCTTCTCACTGCCTTCGACCTGCACGAATTTGCCGTTTTCGTCCTTGACCGTGTCGCGGCAGATCAGGCCGTCCTCGCGGATCTCCACCGGGGCCTTGCAGAACCGGAACCCGACGCCTTCCAGCCGGGCATAGCTCACCTCGTACTCCGAGGCGCTGATGCAGCTTTCGTCGCGGCGCGCGTAGCAGGTGACGTGCCGCGCACCGTTGCGGATGGCCGTGCGGGCGCAGTCCATGGCCGAGTTGCCCACGCCGATGACCGCGATGTCGTCGCCCAGATGGAACGCCTTGGAGTTGGCCAGATAGTCGATGCCAAACGCTACGTTGCCCAGGCTCTCGCCCTTGATGTGCATGGCGTTGGCCTTCCACAGGCCCGCACCGATGAAAATGGCCTTGTAGCCGTCCCGGAACAGATCATCAATGGTCAGCGTGCGTCCGATTTCCGTGTTGGGGCGCACCTTGATGTCCTTCAGCTCCAGATGCCGGTACTGGAAATCGTCCAGCACGCTGTCCGGCAGACGGTAATTCGGGATGCCGTACCGCATGACGCCGCCGGTCTTTTCGCGGGCCTCAAAGATCGTGATGTCATAGCCCCAGCGCGCCAGCAGCACCGCAATGGTCAGGCCCGCCGGGCCGGAGCCGACTACCGCCGCCTTCATGCCGTTGCGCGGCGCGGGACCCGCCACCATCTTGTTGGCATAGGTGGTGGAGATGTAATCCTCGATCACCGAGAAGTGCACCGGATCATGGCTGGGCATCCGGTTTCGGATGCAGTGGCCCTCGCACTGCTTCTCGTGGTTGCAGACGATGCTGCACACGGTCGTGAGCGGGTTGTTCTCAAACAGCATCCAGCCTGCTTCATCCAGCTTGTTCGCTTTCAGCAGGCGGATGACCTCCGGGATGTTGGTGTGGATGGGGCAGCCCTCCTGACACATCGGCTTTTTGCAGCCGAGGCAGCGGTTGGCTTCGTCCAGAACATGAAATGCCATAGGGGTTCCTCCTTGTCGTGCGGCTTCCTGGCGGAAAAACGGGACGTTGTATCCAAGAAGCGATTACCTTTATAATACACCAAAAACACGCCAAGGCACACTGGCGGAATCGCCGATTTTTTTGGCGGATTTTTTAGCATTCCGGCAAAAAAACTGCCTTTTGTCGGTAAATGCTCCCCATGGGTGCCGGTTCGGCCCGGCAAAATGCGCCAAAATCGCTGGCGGCGGCCTGCGCGGCGGCGCAGCGGGCCGCGCTTTCGCCGGTGCGGGCCAGCTTGGCCAGCGAGGTCGAAACGGGCAGAGACGCCTCCGCCAGCCGTCCCAGCGCCGCCCGGCGGGCGCCCAACAGATGCAGATAAGGCGGCAGCTCCGGCAGCATGCCCGCCTCGTACCCCAGCGCCGCGTCCATGGCAAGGCGGCGCATCCGCGCGCGGGGATAGCGCACGGTGGTGAGCGCGTCCAGCAGGCCGTCCAGTGTCGCGGCCTGCCGCACGGCCGCCTCCAGCCGGTGCTCCAGCCCCTCCGAGACCCCGCGCACCGCCGAAAAGGGCGCGGCCCCGCGGCATTTTCCCCGCAGCAGGACCAGCTCCGCCCGCCCGGCCGCCGCAAAGTCAGTGGCTTGCGCCACCGCCTGTCGGTACCGCTCCAGCGCCGCCGCAGGCACATAAGGAGCCAGCGCCTCCGGCCCCTGCTGCGCCCAGAGCATCCGCAGCGCGCTGGCGCTGGCGAAGCGCCCGCTCCCGCCCAGCGCTTCCCCGTGGCCCGCGCCCATCCGGGGCAGGGGCAGGGGAGTGAGGCGCTGTCCCTCGTCTTCCAGTTCGAGGAGCGCCTTGCAGTATTCCACGGCGAGGTTATTGTTGGGCTTGTCCAGCAGGTCGGCCATGGGCTGGCCGGGACAGAGCGCGGCCACTGCCGTCTGTCGCGCCGCGGCAAAGCTGCGCGCGCCGCCATCCAGCGCCCGGCGCAGGGCCGCGCGGTACGCATCGCTGCGCAGCAGCCTTGCGGTCTCCAGCAGCAGCGCGGCATCGGGCGTTTCCGCGCCGAACACCAGCGTGTCGCAGCCCGCCGCGGCCAACAGATGCACTCCCGCCCGGGCAAAGGCTTCAGCCCCCGCGCAGGCATAGGGCGCGGGCAGCGCGAACACAAGGTCCGCTCCGGCGTCCAGTGCGGCGGCGGCGCGCACCGGTTCCGGCAGCAGCGGCAGCGCGCCCCGCTGGGTCAGCCCGCAGCTCATCACGACGGCCACCCGCTCCGCGCCACTCTGCCGCGCGGCGGCGAGCTGCCACGCATGGCCATTGTGGAAAGGATCATATTCGGCGATAATACCAGCAAAGCTCATTGGTTTCCCCTCTCTGGGGCAGGATGTACAAAAATGTTGTACACAAGTTCTACCCGTTTCCTTCGGTTTTGTCTTGAAAAGCCCTTGACCCTATTATATAATAAATCCAGAAGTCTGTAAAATTCCGCCCGCATCCCCGGGCGGCGAAAACAATACAGGAGGCAACACGAAGATGAAAGTTCTGGTTATCAACTGCGGCTCTTCTTCTCTGAAGTATCAGCTCATCGATATGGAAGGCGAAAAGGTGCTGTGCAAGGGGCTGTGCGAGCGCATCGGCATGGAAAGCAGCATGATCACCCATGAGGCCAACGGCCAAAAGGCCACCACTCCGGCGATCTTCCCCACCCACACCGAGGCATTCACCGAGGTCGTCAGGAAGATGACCACCGGCGCGGGCAAGTGCATCGATGATGTGAGCGAGATCAACGCCATCGGCCACCGTGTCGTCCACGGCGGTGAGAAGTTCAAGAAGAGCTGCCTCATCACCGACGAGGTCATCGCCACCATCCGTGAGCTGAGCCCGCTGGCCCCGCTGCACAACCCCGCCGGCATCCTGGGCATCGAGGCCGCCCGCAAGGTCTTTGGCCCGGACGTCCCCATGGTGGCCGTGTTCGATACCGCTTTCCACAGCACCATGCCCCCGAAGGCGTACATGTATGCCATCCCCTACGAGTATTATGAGAAGTACGGCGTCCGCCGCTACGGCTTCCACGGCACCAGCCACAAGTATGTCTCCCACAAGGCTGCCGAGTATCTGGAAGAGCCGATCTCCCGCCTGAAGATCATCACCTGCCACCTGGGCAATGGCTCCTCCATCGCCGCCGTGGACCAGGGCAAGGTCGTGGATACCTCCATGGGCATGACCCCGCTGGCCGGCCTGATGATGGGCACCCGCTGCGGCGACCTGGACCCCTCTGTGGTCAACTATCTGAAGTACACCCTGAACATCACCGGCCACGAGCTGGACGAGATCCTGAACAAGAAGTCCGGCCTGCTGGGCATCTCCGGCGTCTCCAGCGACAAGCGTGACGTGGAAGATGCCGCCGCCGCAGGCAACAAGCGCGCACAGCTGGCTTCCGATATGCTGAACTACCAGATCAAAAAGACGGTCGGCGGTTACATCGCTGCCATGGGCGGCGTGGACGCCATCGTCTTTACGGGCGGCATCGGCGAGCATGACGCAGCAGCCCGCGCCAAGATCTGCCATCACATGGACTGGCTGGGCATCCGTGTGGACACCGACAAGAACAACGATGTCCACGGCGATGTGTGCGAGATCACGGCATGGGGCGCCCGCGTCCGCACGCTGGTCATCGCCACCAACGAGGAGCTGATGATCGCCCGCGATACCGCTGAGGTCGTGGAGGGCTGATTCCACTCTGTTTTCTGCATCTTTAACAGGGCCGCGCACTGGTATCCCGGGGCGCGGCCCTGTTGGTTTCTGGTGCGGCAAAACCCTGTCTGTCACGGTCGAAAGCGTAAAATAAAGCCCGAAAGACGGTTTTTCGGTTGACAAAACCAGAAAAGCACGCTACAATAGGTTAAGTCCCCTGCATGAGGGGATATTCTATCATTCAAGCCCCTGGTAAGCTTACGATCAGCGCGATGGTCCCCAAAAACCAAAGGTATGGTTACAATCCTTCCGTGGGCAAGAACTAAAACAAGAGGAGATACTACTATGTTCGAAGACAAGACTTTGGTCTGCAAAGACTGCGGTAAGGAGTTTGTTTGGACTGCTGGTGAGCAGGAGTTCTATGCATCCCGCGGTTTTGAGAACCAGCCCCAGCGCTGCAAGTCCTGCCGCGACGCCCGCAAGAACGGCGTCCGCAGCAACAACGGCGGCGAGCGTCAGATGTTCGACGCTGTGTGCGCAGCTTGCGGCAAGGCCTGCAAGGTTCCCTTCCAGCCCCGTGAGGACCGCCCGGTCTACTGCTCCGACTGCTTCGCTCGCATGAAGCAGAACTAAGCGCTGTTTCTGCAAAGAGATCGCGAAGCCCCTTCCGCTGTCCGGCGGAGGGGGCTTTTTTTGTTCCTTTTTCGAGAAAAAGGAACCGAAAAAGCTTTT
>JBJERT010000217.1:0-4792 GCA_051882435.1 Faecalibacterium sp. | reverse complement strand
GGCCGTGTGAAAAGTTTTTTCGGTTCCTTTTTTTCAAAAAAGGAACAAAAGAAAACCCCCGTAAAAAGCGCTATCGTTTCCCGATGCGCATGGTCAGGGCCTGGCGGAAGCGTTCGCCGAGGCCCTTTTCCAGCAGCGCGGCGGCCTGTTCGCGGCGTCCCAGCCGGAGCTGTTCCATCAGCTCCGGCTGTTCGATGAGGATGGCGCTGACCGCCTGCATCACGTCGGCGGGGATGCCGTCCTCCGCGTCGGGGGCCAGCAGGACCAGCGCCCCGCCGATGACCCGCCCATTCTCATAGACGGGCGGCTCCGCTTTCAGATACCCGAAGCGGCAGCCCGGCACCGCGGGGGTAAAGCAATGCAGCAGCACCGCGTTGAGCGGCGGGATGTAGGTCTCTCCCATGGCCTCCCGCTGGAGCAGCGCTTTTTCCACGCGCCGCGCCCCATCGGGCTGGGGGCAGAACAGCCGCGCCGCCTCCCGGATCAGGGTCGTGCGGTCGCCGGGCAGGGACACCCGCCGGATGACCAGCCCGTCCAGCAGCTCCAGCAGGGCGGCGCTGAGGCGCGCCGCATAGCGCAGCGCCTGCGCGCGGCTTTCGGGCTGGGCCTGAGCGGGGCGGCGGGCGCGGGTCTCACCTTTGTGGCTGTACTGCTGGGCCGCGGCCCGCAGCACGGCGCGGTCCTGCTCGTTCAGGATCGGGTCCACCGTGACGCTGGGGAAAGGCAGCTCCAGCGGCACCGTGGAGATGACCAGATCCGTCCCCTGCGCGCGCAGCTCCTCGGCGTTCAGGTCCCGCAGCGCCCCCACCCTCTGGATATGGAACGCCGCGAACTCCCGCATGATCTGGGAGGCCAGGAACCGGCTGCTGGCCATGCCGTAGGGGCAGACCACCACCACATTCACCCGCATCCGGGCCATGGCATCCTGTTCCAAAACCGCGCCGAAGTGCATGGCCAGATACCCCGCCTCCGCATCCGGGATGGCGGGGATGTTCAGCCGCGCGCGGGCGTCGTCGCAGGCGAAGCGGGTGGCCCGCCACAGGCGCGGGTAATGTTCCTGGATCAGCGCAAGCTGCGGGTTCTCGGTCTGGATGCCCTGGCTCAGTCGGTGCAGCATGGGCCGCAGATGGCAGTACAGATCATCCGCAAGGCTGGGGTAGCGGCGCAGATCGACCCCCATCTGCCGCGCCACGGTGTCGATGAGGCAGGCGGCGAGATAGCGGGTGTTCATCTCCCGGGCGTCGGGGCCGTCGCCGTTGGGGCCGGTGCGGCAGGCGTCCAGATACAGTGCCAGATAGCTGACCTCCGCGCGGGACAGGCTCATGCCAAAGGCATTCTCCACCCGGCGGCTCAGCCGCGTGGCCAGCGACAGGTCCAGCGGCGGCACCAGCTCCACCGCGTCCTGCACACCCTCCTGAAGCTGCTGGATGGTCAGGGTCAGGTGCAGCGCCAGCGACAGGAAGCTGGCGTCGGTGAAGTGCTGGTTCTCGTCCTGCTCGAACTGTTCCAGCAGCTCCCACACGGTGCGCGCCGTGTCGCGGTCCAGCAGGCCGGGCAGCGGCAGCGCCGCGGCCGCCGCGCCGCTGAGGAAGGCCTGCCAGTCCCGCAGGGGTAGCCAGGTCCGCAGCAGAGTGCCCACCGCGCGGCGGCGCTGCTCCGGCGTGCCAGAGATCCACACGCCCACGCCCGGGCGGCGGTTGAGCCGCAGGCCGTGGGGCGTCAGCCACTCTTCCAGCCGGTCGAGGTCGCCGCTGAGGGTGTTTTCCGAGATCGCCAGGTCATACGCCAGCGCGTAGGTCTTGACCGGCTCCTGCGCGGCGAACAGCACGGCCAGCAGCTTCTGCCGCCGCTCCTCCCGCGGCAGCGAAACGGCGGGGGTCTGCCCGTCCAGCAGCCCGATGAGCGCGTCGCGCCGGTCCAGCGGCTCGTCCAGCCGCACACCCTGGCCGGGGCTGCGCTGGAACGAGAAGCCCGCCGCCTTCAAAAAATCCTCCACGCCCGGCAGCTCCCGCATCACGGTGCGGCGGCTGATGCCCACCGCCTCGGCCAGAGCGGCGGTCGTGGTCCAGGCGCGGGGCATCTGCGCCAGCCGCAGCACCAGCTTGCGGCCGTTGACCGTCAGGGCGGGCAGAGCGCGTTTTTCCGACATGATACCACCTCGTTTTCCTTTTCCTGTTTTAAGTGTATCACAGACGCGGGCCGCGCGCTACCGTTCCGCTCCCGGTTTTTTGTCATGAGCCGCTGGTGCCAGCGCTGCGCCGGAGGGCGGACAGCGCGGGCCATCTGTCTGCAAAACGCACAAATCGCCGCTCCTTTCTTCTCACAAACTGTGCAAACGCCCTGCCGCTGGCACCAGCTCCCGATGCCAAAGCGGCATCAACCAGAGGTTGCATCCCACCTTGTTTGCGTGTAAACTGATGTCAGCGAAACGAACGAAACGAAAAGCCCCTCTGTATGATCCCCCTCCCCCTGTTGAGAAGTGAAAGGAGAACACCCGCATGAAAGAAAAAATCGGCCGCTTTGGTAAATTCCTGAGCGGCATGGTCATGCCCAACATCGGCGCGTTCATCGCGTGGGGCTTTCTGACCGCCCTGTTCATCGAGGCAGGCTGGTTCCCGAACGCCGACCTTGCAGGCATCGTCGGCCCGATGCTCAACTATCTGCTGCCCATCCTGATCGCGGGTCAGGGCGGCTATATGATCGCCGGAGACCGCGGCCGCGTGATCGCCTCCATTGCGGTGGTGGGCTGCATCTGCGGCTCCGACTACACCATGCTGATGGGCGCCATGGCCATGGGCCCGCTGGCGGGTCTGGTCATCCGCACCTTTGACCGCAAGGTCGAGGGCCGCATCCCCGCCGGTTTCGAGATGCTGGTGAACAATTTCTCCATCGGCATCCTGGGCCTGCTGCTGGCCATCCTGGGCTACTACGTCATTGGCCCGCTGATGACCCTGATCCTCACGGTCCTGACCGCGGGCGTGGACCTGCTGGTGAACCACGGCCTGCTGCCGCTGGTGGCGGTCTTTATCGAGCCGGCCAAGGTGCTGTTCCTGAACAACGCCATCAACCACGGTATCTTCAGCCCCATCGGCGCCAGTCAGGCCGCCGAGACCGGCCGCTCCATCATGTATATGCTGGAGGCCAACCCCGGCCCCGGCCTGGGCGTCCTGCTGGCCTACTGGGCCTTCAGTAAGGACGACCAGACCCGCCAGTCGGCTCCCGGCGCGGTCATCATCCACCTGCTGGGCGGCATCCACGAGATCTACTTCCCCTATATCCTGATGAACCCCGTTATCATCGCGGCCCCCATCCTGGGCAATATCTGCGCCATCTTCTTCTACTCGCTCACCGGCGCGGGCCTGTCCGGCCCGGCTTCGCCCGGCTCCATCCTGGCCTATATGGCCATGGCGCCCCGCGACTCGGTGCTGACTGTGCTGCTGGGCGTGGTGATCGCGGCGGCGGTCTCCTTTGTCGGCTCGTCGGTCATCCTGCGCTTCACCTCCTCCAAGAACCTGTCCGACGCGCAGGCCCAGATGCAGGAGATGAAGGCACAGGCCAAGGGCATCGCGGTGAGCGCCACCGAATCCGTCGGCCCCGCCGACCCCAGCAAGATCCATAAGATCGTGTTCGCCTGCGACGCGGGCATGGGTTCCAGCGCCATGGGCGCCACCCGGTTCCGCAACCGCATCCATGAGGCCAACCCCGGCCTGATCGTGACCAATACCAGCGTGGATAATATCCCCGCCGACGCGGACGTGGTGGTCTGCCAGCGTGTCCTCGCGGACCGTGCCCGGGCCTGCGCGCCCAACGCTACCCTCATCACCATCGGCAACTTCCTGGCCGACCCGCACCTGGATAACCTCTATGCCACCCTGACCAGCGTGGCGGGCGAGGAGGTCGGCCCCGCCGCCGAGCCTGTCCCCCAGCCCGCCGCGGCTCCCACCGCCATGAGCGGCGGGCTGCGCCGTGAGGGCGTGAAGCTGGGCTGCAAGTCCACCGATAAGTACACCGCCATCCGCGCGGCAGGCGCGCTGCTGGCAGAGCTGGGCTATGTGGACGAGAGCTATTCCGACGCCATGGTCCAGCGCGAGGACCTAGTCTCCACCTACATGGGCATGGGCGTGGCCATCCCCCACGGCACCAGCCAGAAAAAGGGCACCGTCAAGAAGTCCGGCGTGGTGCTGCTGCAATATCCCGAGGGCGTGGACTTCGGCGACGAGAAAGCCTATCTCATCTTCGGCATCGCAGGCGTGGGCGACGAGCATCTGGACCTGCTGGCCAATGTCTGCAACCTTTTGGAGGACGAGGACGCGCTGGAGGCGCTGAAGTCCACCAGAGACCTCGACCTCGTAATGAGCAAGCTGCAAGGCTGAAAGGAGCGACTCCCCTATGAAAACATTCACCTGTACCATCCATGATAAGGAAGGCCTGCACGCCCGCCCCGCCGGACTGCTGACCAATGCCGTGAAGCACTTCGCCAGCACCGTGACCCTCTCCAAGGGGGAGAAGAGCGGCGACGCGAAAAAAATCTTCAAGGTCATGAGCCTTGCGGTCAAGTGCGGCGACACCGTGACTGTCACCGCCGACGGCCCGGATGAGGAAGAAGCCCTCGCCGCCGCCAAAGCCGTGCTGGCCAAACTGTAACATCTCCCGAAAAGGTTCTGAGTTTCCAAAACCAGAGGGGCGTCCCCCGCGTCATGCGGAGTGCGCCCCTCTGGTTTTTGCGGGCGCAGCCCCCGCGCGCGGGAGCGCGCAAAAGGTGCCCGCCCGCCTGCGCATAAAAATTGGCCCA
>JBJERT010000216.1:0-4823 GCA_051882435.1 Faecalibacterium sp. | reverse complement strand
GAGACGGCGCGTGAAAATAGGTAGTCGCCGACTTGCAAAGCCCCTGAGGAGAAATCCTCGGGGGCTTTTTCTGTTGATAACTCCCTCTGCGCTGTCCTTTTATCCAAATAAAAAAGTGCCCTGCCAAGAATCTCTCCCCGGCAGGGCACTCTGTTTTCTCTGAGACGGCGCAGCCGCAGCGCACGGGAGTGCGCAAAAGCCTGCCGCTATCCCACGGCTGCCAACAAACCTTTTGCAAAACGCGAATGCGTTTTGCGACTGAAAAGTTTTTCGGTCCCTTTTTTCAAAAAGGGACAAATCCCCCGCGTAAGTGTTTCCTACTTCTGTACCCCCGCCTGGCACTGTTCGATGAACTGTTTGGCCACACGGGGGCTGCGTCCTCCGGCGCGGAGGGCGAAGGCTTCGGCCTTGACGAAAAGCTGGTCCAGCGGCATCTGGATGCCGTACTGCTTTGCCAGCTCCGTGAGAATGGCTTCGAAGCGTGCCTTTTCCGGCCGCTGGAAGGTGATCGTCAGGCCAAAACGCGCGGAAAGACTCATCAGTTCCTGGCGGGTGTCGGCCTCGTGGATGTCGTCGCCGGTGCGGTCCGAGAGCGTTTCTTTGATAAGGTGCCGACGGTTGGAGGTGGCATAGACCGCGATATTCTGCGCGCGTCCACCCACGCTGCCCTCCAGAATGGCTTTCAGCGCTGCAAAATTGTCATCGTTGGCGGTAAAGCTCAGGTCATCAATAAACAAAATAAACTTGAGCGGGTTCGCCGCCAGCCGGTCCATCAGGTCGGGGATCTGGTAGAGCTGGTTCTTCTTCACCTCCACCAGCCGCAAGCCCTCGGGCGCGAATTCGTTGGCGATGGCTTTCACCGCGCTGGATTTTCCGGTGCCTGCGTCGCCGTAGAGCAGTACGTTGTTGGCAGGCATCCCGGCCAGCAGTGCCCGGGTGTTGGCGATGACCTTTTCCCGCTCCCTCTCGTAGCCCGGCAGCTCGTCCAGACGCTGCGGGTCCGGGTACTTGACCGGGATGAGCTGCCCGTTCTCCACCGTAAATACATGATGCTTAGCAAACATTCCGTAGCCCCGGCGGCCGACTTCCTGCATGCGCCGAGCGTAGTCCGCGCACAGATCAGTATGCTGTACCTCCCACCGGGGCAGGAAGGCCAGCGCGTCGGCATCCACGCCCGCGGCGGCGAGCAGATCATCCAGCGAGAGTGCGCACAGCTCCTGCAAAAAGCGCAGCTCCCGGTCCAGCGCACCCTGCAGCACCGGGTCCAGCGGACCGGCTGCGGCGCGGCGCACACAGACCGTTTCGGCCTCCAGCACCGCGCCTGCCAGATGTGTGCCCCAGTTGACGCCGCTCTCGAACAGCTCGGCCTCGAAGGCCGCAGCGGCCTCACAGACCGCGTTCAGCTCCTGCGGCACAGCAGCCAATGCATCCACCAACGCCGTGAAATCCGCTACCGCAGGCTCGGCCAGCAGCGCGCGGAAAATGACCAGCCCGTGCAGTCGAGCACTATATTCCTTGATCGTCATACATCCCATCTCTTTTCCTCTGTCTGCCCCCGATAGGGGCGGCGCAGGATAACGAAATCTGCGCATGGCTCCCAGTATACAGCGAAATGCCCGGACACGCAAGACGTGTTCAAATTCTTTCATTTTACAGATGATTTATGTTACAATTCGGCAGTTGACAAATCATCTAAATATAGTATAATAAATTCCAGCAAATGCACAGAAGGGAAAAAGTAACGCACGACTCACGCTTTTCAGAGAGCCGCCGGGTGCTGCAAGACGGCAGGCGTTTTGTGCGCGAAGTCCTCCCGGAGCAGCCTGCCCAAGAGGTGGAAATGCCCCGCCTTGTTAAGCAGCGCCGGTTGCACCCGTTAGCGTGCGGGGCTTTGTTGGAAGCCCGTGAGGGGGCGCGGCGCTCGCCGTGTCAACGAGAGTGGTACCGCAGAGAGCTTGTCTGCTTTTGGATGCAAGGTCTTTGTCTCTTGGTTTGCAGGGGACGAAGGCTTTTTTCTTTCCTGCACTCTCCGGCACAAAGCGCTGATTTGGAAGAAAAAGGATTAGGACAGGAGAATTACACCATGCAGTTGAACGGTTCTCAAATTTTTGTTGAGGTCCTCTGTGAGCAGGGCGTGGATACGATCTTCGGGTATCCGGGCGGCTCGGTGCTGAACTTGTACGATGAGCTGTACAAGAACTCCGACCGCATCACCCATGTCCTCACCGCTCACGAGCAGGGCGCGTCCCACGCGGCAGACGGCTACGCCCGCGCCACCGGCCGCACCGGTGTCGTGCTGGCCACCAGCGGCCCGGGCGCGACCAATCTGGTCACCGGCATCGCCACCGCCTATATGGACTCGGTGCCCATGGTCGCCTTCACGGGCAATGTGGCCACCTCGGGCCTGGGCCGCGACAGTTTCCAGGAGGCCTATATCGAGGGCATCACGATGCCCGTCACCAAACATAATTTTACCGTGCGCCGGGTCGAGGATCTGGCCGACACCATGCGCGCGGCTTTCCGCATCGCGCAGAGCGGCCGCAAAGGCCCTGTGCTGGTGGATATCCCCAAGGATGTCACCGCAGCGCGCTGCGAGTTTACCCCCAAGCAGCCTGAGCAGATCCGCACTGTGACCACTTTTGACTCTGAAAAGGTCAAGTGGGCGGCTGACCTCATCAACGCGGCACAGCGCCCGATGGTCTACTTTGGCGGCGGTGTGCGCAGCGCGGCCAGCTGCCAGCCCCTGCGGGACCTGCTGCACAAAGCGGAGATCCCCGCCACCCACACCCTGATGGCGGCGGGCGTCGTGCCCTATGGCGACCCGATGAATCTGGGCATGCTGGGCATGCACGGCTGCTATGCCTCTAACCGCGCAGTGAACGAGTGCGACGTGCTTATTGCCATCGGCACCCGCTTCTCGGACCGTGTGGCCCTGAACCCGCGCACCTTCGCCAAAAATGCGACCATCATCCAGATCGATATCGACCCCAGCGAGATGAACAAGAACGTGGATGTGGATCTGTCCATCGTGGGCGACGCGGCCTATGTGCTGCGCGCCATGCTGCCCCAGATCGAGGAGAAGAAGCATCCTGAGTGGATGGCCATGATCCGCGAGTGGCAGTCCCACGACTATCATCCCGTGTCCGACCCCTCCCGTCTGCTGCCGCACCAGATCATCGGCGACGTGTGCAGCCAGTGCGGCCCCGAGGCGGTCTATGTCACCGACGTGGGCCAGCACCAGATGTGGGCGGCGCAGTATCTGCGCCACACCAAGAGCCGCGGCTTCCTGACCAGCGGCGGCCTGGGCACCATGGGCTTTGGCTACGGCGCGGCCATCGGCGCGCAGATGGCGCTGGGCCGCGACCAGCGTGTGGTCATGTTCACCGGCGACGGCTCCTTCCACATGAACCTCAACGAGGCATGCACCGCGGTGAGCTACGAGCTGCCCATCATCACCGTCATTTTTAACAATCAGGTGCTGGGCATGGTGCGCCAGTGGCAGACCTCTTTTTACGGCAAGCGCTACTCCCAGACCGACCCCCACCGCTGCACCGACTTCGTGAAGCTGGCGGAAGGCTTCGGCCTCAAGGGGTATCGCTGCACCAACCTGCAGGAGTTCCACGACGCTTTCGCCGAGGCGCTCAAGCGCAAAGGCCCCACCTGGATCGACTGCGTCATCGACAAGGACGAGAAGGTCCTGCCGATGATCCCCGGCGGCGGCGACGTCAACGATATCATTATGGAGTAAGGGAGGACACACGATATGGAATCCAATCAGCGCAGGGTCATCAGCCTGCTGGTGGACAACCAGAGCGGCGTTCTGGCCCGGGTGTCCAACCTGTTCTGCCGCCGCGGCTTCAACATCGACAGCCTGACCGTTTCGGCCACCAACGACCCCACGGTCAGCCGCATCACTGTGACTGTTTCCAGCAGCGACCGGGAGCTGAACCAGCTCGTGCTCCAGACCGAACGTCTGGAGGTCACCCGCCAGGTCTTTGTGCTGGATAACGAGAACGCCCTGCAGCGGGAGCTGCTGCTGCTCAAGGTGGCGGCCAACGTTTCCAACCGCGCCGAGCTGCGGGAGATCGCCAGCATCTACAAGGCCAAGATCATCGACCTTTCACCCGACAGCATGGTCTTTGAGCTGACCGGCAAGCCCGAAAAGATCGACGCCTTCCTGCTGATGTTCGAGGGCTACACCATTCTGGAGCAGTGCCGCACTGGCGTCACCGCGCTGGAGCGCGGCGGCATGCACGAGCACATGCAGAAGCCCCCGCAGGAGGTCCGCGCCACCCAGTTCCCGCTGCCCGGCACCCGCTGCCCGCAGTGAATCCATTCCGCTTTTCCGCCTGGAATCTAGAGAGGGCGAAAATCAATAAAAGGGACTTGTTCCCGAAGATCGAAAACGAACGAAAAGAAAAGGAGAAACTTTATCATGGCTATCAAGAAGTATTATGATTCTGATTGCAACCTGGGTGTGCTGGATGGCAAGACCGTGGCCGTCATCGGCTTCGGCAGCCAGGGCCACGCCCACTCCGAGAACCTGGCCGAGAGCGGCGTGAACGTCGTCGTCGGCCTGCGCAAGGGCTCCGCGCACTGGGAGAAGGCTTCCAAGTTCGCCGAGACCCACGACAACTTCAAGGTCATGGAGGTCGAGGAGGCTGCCAAGGCGGGCGACGTCGTTATGATGCTGGTCCCCGATGAGCTGTGCGCCGATATCTACAACAAGCAGGTTGAGCCCTACATGACCGAGGGCAAGGCTCTGGCGTTTGCACACGGCTTCAACATCCACTTCAAGACCATCGTCGCACCCAAGAACGTGG
>JBJERT010000215.1:0-4830 GCA_051882435.1 Faecalibacterium sp. | reverse complement strand
CGGCGGGACAACATCGACCCCGGCTGCGGTTTTGGCCGGGATTACGCCGGAGGACGCGTGACCATCCAGGGCGAGGAATACCCGGATGCCGTCCCGGCCAACACGATTGACCACGATCAGGAGGGAGCGCTCACCATCGACCTGACCGGGCTGGGAGCGGTTCAATTTATTGGCTGCGTGGGGGCGGACGTGTTCCCCGGAAGCGAGGCCCAGCGCCGCCGTTTCTACGCCGTGCGCGCACCGCGCACCGCCTGTGCCCGCTTTGTGACCGTGCTGGAGCCGTATGAGAGTCGCCGCATGGTCCGCTCTGTACGAGCCGAAAGCGCCGACTGCGTAACGGTGTCGCTCGCAGACGGGCGGGAGCAGACGCTCACCCTGACCGGGCTTGAGGAGGAGAACGCCCCGCTGTCGCTGCATCTGACCGAACGGCAAGGCAGGCACATCCTCCGGGACGAAACTGCGCAGTAACGTGATTTCTTAACAAATCAAATTCACTTTACTTTGTAACGCTTGGGAACGACCGGTAACAGTTTGTATTTCTTCCAGCGGTGTTCTTTTCTATAATCGAATCAAACACAACAGGCTCCGCCGGGCGATGGCGGAGCAAAAAGGAGGATGTTCTGTGCAAGCAACTCAATCAAAGACGCTTTCCCGCCGCCCGCGGCTGTTCGGGAAAAAGCAAGACCCCAACGTTCTGGTGCCCCACGATACCGTGTGGAGCAACCTCAAGTACGACCTGCAGCATAACCTGGGACTGATCGCGCTGGCAGTGCCCGCCATCATCTGGTTCCTGGTCTTTGCGTATGCTCCCATGTTCGGCCTTGTCATCGCGTTCCAGAAGTATTCCCCCGCGAAGGGTATCTTCGGCAGCAAGTTCGTTGGTCTGGACAACTTCAAGTTCTTCTTTGGAAGTCAGGACTTTTTCCGCGTCACTTTCAACACCCTGTTCCTGAACGCGCTGTTCATCATCACGACGAACCTTGTGGCCATCGTCATGGCCATCGCGCTGTCGGAGATCCACAACAAATATTATAAAAAGATCACGCAGTCCCTGATCATCCTGCCCCACTTCATCTCGTGGACCGTTATCTCCCTGCTGATCGAAGCCTTTCTGAAAACGGAGGGCGGTCTGGTCAACCAGCTGGTGGTAGCGCTCGGCTTTGCACCCATCAAGTTCATGCAGAACGCGGCGCTCTGGCCCGCCATCCTGACCATCCTGCGCGTGTGGCAGGGCGCAGGCTATTCCTCCATCGTGTACCTTGCGGCCATCACGGGCTTTGACCGCAGTCTGTACGAGGCCGCCCGCGTGGATGGCGCGACCCGCTGGCAGTGCATCACCCGCCTGACGCTGCCCATGCTGCGCCCCACGGTGGTGTTGCTGCTGCTCATGGCGGTGGGCAAGATCTTCAACGGCGACTTCGGCATGGTCTACGCGCTGGTCGGCAACAACACGATCCTGTACCCGACCACCGATATCATCGACACCTACGTCTACCGCCAGTTGGTCGAATCCACCAACATGGGCATGAGCTCGGCCGTTGGTCTGTGGCAGTCGGTCATGGGCTGTGCGATGGTCATGATCATGAATAAGATCACCAAAAAGCTGGACAGCGATTCGGCATTGTTCTAAAAGGAGGGAGCGTTTTCCATGTCAACCAAACCCTTGGTCAACAACAAGATCCGCGTTTCGGCGGGCGACCGCTTTATCACGGTGGTGATGTATGTGCTGGTAGGCGCGTTTGCCATCTGCTGCCTGCTGCCGTTCATCCTCGTCATCTCCGCGTCCTTCACCGACGAGGTCGCTCTGGTCAAGCAGGGCTATCATCTCTGGCCCACGCAGTTCTCTACCAGCGCTTACGGCCTGCTGGCGCAGACCAGCGACGTGCTTCAGGCGTATAAGGTCACCATCTTCATCACGGTGGTCGGCACGCTGTGCTCCATGCTGTTCACCTGCGCGATCGCCTACACCATGAGCGTGCGCACCTTCCGCAGCCGCGGCGCACTGTCCATGTTCTGCTACTTTACGATGCTGTTCAACGGCGGTCTGGTCTCCACCTACCTGATGCTGACCAAGGTGCTGAATCTGCGCAACAACATCCTCGTGCTCATCCTGCCCGGTATGCTGGGCGCCTACAATATCTTCCTGATGCGAAACTTCTTCTCCGGCATCCCGCAGGAGCTTTCGGAGGCCGCAAAGCTGGACGGCGCTTCGGATATGACCATCCTTTTCCGTATTATCCTGCCCATCTCCACCCCCGGCATCGCGACCGTCGGCCTGTTCTACGCGCTGGGCTACTGGAACGAATGGTACAAATGTATGCTGTACATCAGCAACGAGAAGCTCTACACGCTCCAGTACCTCATCATGAAGATCATGCGCGAAATCAACTATGCGTCCACCGTGCCCTCGGATATCACATTGTATCAGGGCGCACTGCCCACCTATTCCTTCCGTATGGCGGCGGTCGTGGCTGCCATTGGCCCCATCGTGCTGCTGTACCCCTTCGTGCAGAAGTATTTCACCGAGGGCCTGACCGTTGGCTCCGTTAAGGGCTGAGCGGTCCCTTCCCATCTGACATTTCTCTTTTCCTTTTTGTAATCTTCTCCTTCATCCTGGAAAGCTCCCTGCTGCCTTATGCCGCGGGGAGTTTTTCCGTTTGCGGAACCGTCGAAAGTATAAAAAATGCGGATTCTGCGCAGCGTCATCTTTCGTTCTTGAGACAGGCATTTTTCTGCCGTAAGATGGCATTAAAACAGCCGCCCTCTCCATGGGAGGGTACAGAAGATGGAGGAACCTGAACTATGCTGCAACTTGACTGTGAGACCCGGGAGTGGGCCGCCGAACTGGAAACAAAGCTCATCCAGAAATACCGCGCCGTGCGCCCGCGCAGCGCGGAGAAGATCCCTGCCCGCGCCGTGGACGGCGTACACGATAACAAAGCGGACGGCGCGGCGTATGCGCCGGACGACGGCCTGTGCTGGTGGACAAATGGTTTCTGGGCGGGCATCCTCTGGCAGCTTTATCATGCCACCGGAGAGGCTGAGTTTGCCGGGACCGCGCGCTTTACCGAACGGAAGCTGGACGAGTGCTTTCTGAGCTATTCCGGCCTGCACCATGATGTCGGCTTCATGTGGCTGCCCAGCGCTGTGGCCGATTTCCGTCTGACCGGCGACGCGGACGCGCGCCGCCGCGGTCTGCACGCGGCCAATCTGCTGGCAGGGCGGTTCAACCCGGCGGGCTATATCCGCGCGTGGAACGATATTCCCGGTTCTTCGGATGACACCCGGGGTTGGGCTATCATCGACTGTATGTTCAACATCCCGCTGCTCTACTGGGCCAGCGAGGAGACCGGAGACCCCCGTTTCCGCCGCATTGCCATGACCCACGCCGACACGGTGATGAAAAACTTCGTCCGTGCGGACGGCAGCGTCCGGCACATCGTCGAGTTCGACCCGGAGACGGGGGCTTTCGTGCAGGACTACGGTGGGCAGGGCTACGCGCAGGGGTCAAGTTGGACCCGCGGCCAGACCTGGGGCCTGTACGGTTTCGTGATGAGCTACAAGCACACCGGTGAGGTGCGCTATCTGGCCATGGCGCAGAAGATCGCGGAATATTTCCTCTCGCAGATCCCGGAGGACGGACGCATCCCCATCGACTTCTGCCAGCCTGCGGAGCCAAAGCTCTACGACGATATCGCCGCGGCGGTGGCCGCCTGCGGACTGATCGAGCTGGCGCAGCTCCTGCCCGCCCGCGCGGAAGAATATCTCGCGCCCGCCCTGCGGATGCTGCGCGTTCTGGCGGAAACGGCGGACTGGAGCAGTGAAACCGATGGTCTGCTGCAAAACTGCTCTGCCGCCTATCACAACGCGCTCCACAACGTCAACTTCACCTATGGCGATTACTATTTCCTCGAAGCCGTGCTGAAGCTGACCGGGAAAGAAGTCTATCTCTGGTAAAGCAAAGGAGAAACGGATTTTATGCGTGAGAACCTGTTGACCATTACAAAAGGCGGCCTGACCGCCCTTTACCGTCGGGAGACTGAAAGCGGCGTGGTGGAGCTTCTTTTGCTGCCCGCGGATCTGCCGCAGACCACCCTGCGCACGGATTGCGCCGCCGAGCCGCTGGTGCAGCTCAAGCTGCTGGGCGATGATGCTCCCACCTATTTCAGCCAGGGGCGCACCATGCGCAACGGCCCTTCCGTGCGGGCGCTGCGCTTTTCCGGCCAGCGTGTCGAGGAACAGGAGGCGTCCGCTCAGATCGTGACGACTCTGACCGACCCGCGCGGCTATCTGTGCCGTCACATCCTGCGGCTGCACGGCGACACCGGGACCGCAGAGGTCACAACAGAATTTGAAAACCAGAGCACGGCTCCTGTCACACTGGAGATGCTTTCCAGCTTTTCGCTGGGCAGCCTGTCGCCGTTCAGCACCGGCCTTGCGCCGGGAACGCTGCGCATCCACCGTCTGCGCAGCAGTTGGAGCGCCGAGGGGCGGCTGGTCACAGAGACCGCCGAATCGCTCCAGTTGGAGCCGAGCTGGAAGCAGTTTTCCGCCAACAGCCTGCGCTTTGGCAGCGTGGGCAGTTTCCCTGTGCGGGGTTATGTTCCCTTCTGCGCAGTGGAGGACGCCGTACATTCCATTACATGGGCCGCTGCCACCACGCAGGGGTCGAGCTGGCAGATGGAGCTGTACCGTCAGGACGATGGACTTTCCCTCTCCGGCGGGCTTGCGGACCGGGAATTTGGCCACTGGACAAAATGCGTAGCCCCCGGCGGGTGCTTTGCCGCGCCCGCCGCCGTCCTGACCGCTGTACACGGCAGCGTACACGAG
>JBJERT010000214.1:0-4879 GCA_051882435.1 Faecalibacterium sp. | reverse complement strand
TTCCTTTTTCTCGAAAAAGGAACAAAAAAATCCCCGTAAAAAAGGAGGCCCGCTCATGTACGAGGCGCTGCTGAAAGCCACAACCGAATACCAGAAGATCGCCGCCAGCCTCGGCACAGCGGGGCCTGCGGCGGTGTTCGGCCTGCCCCCGGCGGGCCGGGCGCTGGTCTATGCCGCGCTGCAAAAAGACCTTGGGCGCGTCCTGTGCGTCGTAACGCCCGGCGAAGCCGAGGCCACGCGCTTTTGCGACGACCTCAAGGCCCTGGGCCTTTCGTCGGCCGTATTCCCTCCGCGGGACTTCATGCTCCGCCCCGTGGAGGGCGCGGGCCGTGAATCCGAATACCGCCGCCTGTCGGTGCTGGGCGCACTGGCGGGCGGACGCCTGCAGGCCGTGTGCGTCCCCGCCGAGGCTCTGCTGCAATATACCGTCCCCCGGGAGGACTTCTGCGCCAACACCCTGACTCTGAAGCCCGGCATGGCCTACAACCGCGACGCTCTGGTGGAACGGCTGTTCGCCGCCGGGTATGTGCGCCGTTCGCAGGTGGAAGGCCCGGGCCAGTTCAGCGTGCGCGGCGATATCGTGGACATCTACGCCCCCGATATGCACCAGCCCGCCCGCGTGGAATACTGGGACGAGGAGATCGACTCCCTGTCCTCCTTCGACCTTTTGACCCAGCGGCGGGACGGCGCGCTGGAAAAAATCTATCTCTCTCCCGCCCGGGAAGTCCTGTTCGGGGACGCGGCCGCCACGGCCGAGGCTCTGCGCGGCGCGCAGAAAAAGGCCCGCGGCAAGCGCCGCGCCGCGCTGGAGGCTGCTATGGCCGCCGACCTCGCCCAGCTGGACGCCGGGGTCATGCCCGAAGCCATGGACAAATACTATGGCCTCCGCTATCCTTCCCCCGCGACGCTGCTGGACCACCTTTCTGCGCCCATCTTCATTCTGGACGAGGTGGGCGGCATCCGCGATGCACAGAAGGCCACCGAGTACCGCCGGGGCGAGGAGCTGACCGGCCTGCTGGAAGAGGGGGTGCTCTGCCCCGGGCTGGACGTGCTGTATCAGACCATGGACGATCTGGTTTTTGCCGCCCATCGGCAGAGCACACTGCTGTGCGAGAATTTCCTGCGCGGGATGAACGAGTTCAAGCTCAAGGACCTCATCAACGCCGAGGCCCACGCCGCGCCCAACTGGGGCGGCGATCTGGCTTCTTTGCGGGAGGATCTGGACCCGCTGCTCCAGCAGGGCTATGCCGTGACCGTGCTCTCGGGCACGCCCAAGGGCGCGGCGGCGCTCACCCGCGACCTGGCCGATAAGGGCTATGCCGTGAGCATGAGCCGGGACGTGCGCCCCGCCAAAGGGCTGGTGCAGGTGCTGCCCGGCCACCTGACTGCGGGATGCTCCTTCCCCTTCGCGCGGTTCGCGGTCATCTCGTCCCGGCGGCACGGCCTGGACGAGGCTTCCGCCGAGGCGAAAAAGCGCAAAAAGAACAAAAACGCCCTGTCCAGCCTTTCGGATATCAAGCCCGGCGATTATGTGGTCCATCAGAGCCACGGCATCGGCATGTATGCGGGCATCCAGCGTCTGGAAGTGCAGGGCGCGACCAAGGATTACCTCAAAATACAATACGCCGGTTCGGATGTGCTGTACGTCCCCGTCACGCAGCTGGACCTGCTGAGCCGCTACACCGCCCCCGGCGAGGAGGAAAAGGTCCGTCTGGCCAAGCTGGGCGGCACCGAATGGCAGCGCACCCGCGCCAAGGTCAAGAAAGCTACCGAGGAGATGGCACAGGAGCTGATCGAGCTGTACGCCCGCCGCCGTCAGGCGCAGGGCTATGCCTTCCCCTCCGACGGCGACTGGCAGGCCGATTTCGAGTCCCGTTTCGAGTACGACGAGACGGACGACCAGCTCAACGCCACCGCCGAGATCAAGCGGGATATGGAGAAGCCCTGGCCCATGGACCGGCTTTTGTGCGGCGACGTGGGCGTGGGCAAGACTGAAGTGGCACTGCGGGCCGCTTTCAAATGCGTGATGGGCGGCAAGCAGTGCGCCATCCTCGCACCCACCACGCTGCTGGCGTGGCAGCACTACAACACCATCCTTTCCCGCATGGAGGCGTTCCCCGTCAAGGTGGGGCTGCTCTCCCGCTTCCGCACCGCCAAACAGCAGAAGGAAACGCTGCGGGGGCTGCAAGCTGGCAGCGTGGACATCGTTGTGGGCACCCACCGGCTCCTGTCCAAAGACGTGCGCTTCCATGAGCTGGGACTGGTCATCATCGACGAGGAGCAGCGCTTCGGCGTCAAGCACAAGGAAAAGCTGAAGGAAAACTTCATCGGCGTGGATATGCTCACCCTCTCGGCCACGCCCATCCCCCGCACGCTCAACATGGCCATGAGCGGCATCCGGGATATGTCCACGATCGAGGAACCGCCCATCGAGCGCCAGCCCGTGGAGACCTTCGTGCTGGAATACAATGAGGTCATTCTGGCCGAGGCCATGAAAAAGGAGCTGGCCCGCGGCGGGCAGGTCTACTATCTCCACAACCGGGTGGACAACATCGAATCCACCGCCGCGCGGGTCAGCCAGCTGGTGCCGGGGGCACGGGTGGGCATCGCCCACGGCAAAATGACCGAGGACGAGCTGAATCCCGTCTGGCAGCACCTGCTGAACGGCGAGATCGACATTCTGGTCTGCACCACCCTCATCGAGACGGGCATCGATGTGCGCAACTGCAACACCCTTATCATCGAGGACGCGGACCGCATGGGGCTGGCGCAGCTGTACCAGATCCGGGGCCGGGTGGGCCGCAGCGGCCGCAAAGCCTACGCCTATTTTACCTTCCGCCGGGACAAGACCCTGTCGGACATCGCGCAGAAGCGGCTGTCCGCCATCCGGGAGTTCACGGCCTTTGGCTCCGGCTTCCGCATCGCCATGCGGGATTTGCAGATCCGCGGCGCGGGCAGTCTGCTGGGCCACAGCCAGCACGGACACATGGAGGCGGTGGGCTACGACCTCTATGTCAAAATGCTGAATCAGGCCATCGCGCGGGCCAAGGGCGAGCCGCTCCAGCGCGACAAGAGCGAATGCCTTGTGGACCTGCGTGTGGACGCCTTTATCCCGGAACGCTATATCGCGGACGGGCCGGGGCGCATCGAGGCCTACAAGCGCATCGCTGCCATCCAGACCCCCGAGGATGCCGCCGATGTGCTGGACGAGCTGATCGACCGCTACGGCGACCCGCCGCCTTCGGTCAGCGATCTGGTCAGCGTCTCGCTGGTGCGGGTGCAGGCCGCCGCCGTGGGCGTCTATGAAGTGACCCAGAAGAAGGACCAGCTCCTGCTCCAGTTGGAAACACTGGACGTGCCCATGATCCGGGGGCTGCTGCTGGCCTTCGATGGCCGTGTGACCGCCGGAGCGGGCACGAAACCGTATCTCACAGTGACGCTCCGGCCGGACGAAAAGCCGCTGGAGCTGCTGCAAAGCATCCTGCGCGCCATGGCGGAGATCCAATCCGCGCCCCCCGACGGGACCGGTGCCTGACTTGTTCCCCATGCGGCGCGCCGGTCCCCGCCGGAACGCCGCCTGACGATATCCATCCAACGCTATTACACGAAACAGGAGCATTGACCCATGAAACAGAAACTGATCGCACTGGTCTGCGCGCTGGCGCTGACCCTCAGCCTTGCGGGCTGCGTTTTCTCCACGCCGGAAAGCGTGGGCAAGCTCGGCGAGGTCGAGATCACTTCCGGCCTGTACCTGCTGGCACAGTTCGACGCCTACCAGCAGGCCGCACAGCTTGCCTCCGAGGAGCAGGACGCCACGAACGTGAAAGCCTTCCTCAAACAGACCATCACGGTAGACGCTGAAAGCGGCGAGACGGCGCTTGTCAGCGACTATGTGGCGGACAAGACCATGGAGTCCCTCCAGCTCTACGCCGCGGTCGAAGCCCGCTTCGATGAGCTGGGCGGCGAGCTGAACGACGTGCAGGCCGCGCAGGCGGACAGCTACGCCCAGCAGCTCATGGACCAGTACGGCGATACCTACACCGCCAACGGCATCGGGCTGGAAACGCTCAAACGCTATGAGCGCATCCTGCTCAAAAGCTCGCTGCTGCTTGATATGGTATACGGCGCGGACGGCGAGACCCCTATTTCGGACGCCGAATTGACCGAACATATCGAAAACCAGATGTACATGCTGTGCTATGCCATCATCCCGCTGTATGATATGAATACCTTCGCCTTTGCGGACGAGGAGCAGAGCGCCCAGATGCTGGCGCTGGCCCAGAATGCCGCCGACACCTACAACAGCGATCCTGCCCACGGCCAGACCGCCGCGGAACAGGCGGCAGCCTTCTCCGCGCAGGCCGACGCCGCGCTGCCGGAGATCTACGCGGTGATGGGCGGGACCTATGACCCGGAGAGCAGCGGCATGCAGACCGACCTGCTGACCGAGGATACCATCGGTTCGGCCTTTACCGAGGAGGGCGCGGCGGACGCCGTGCGCACCCTGAAGCTGGGCGAGGCCGCAGCTGTGAAATATACCTCTTATGCCATCCTGCTTGCGGTGCGTCTGGACCCGCTGGAGGTCAGCACGCTGGACGAGCTGCGCGGCGATGCGCTGAACGATCTGGCCAGCAGCCGGCTCTCGGATGCTCTGGCGGATCACGGTGCCGGTCTGACCGACAGCCTGGACCGCTCCGCAATGAAGAAGCTCCCTGCCTCCAAAATCGTGGCCGCCTGAGAGATACGCAAACAACGCCCCCTTCCGGGAAACCGGAAGGGGGCGTTGTGCTATCATGAAACGTCCAAAACACGACAAAAAAGACTTCCTGTTCTATTACAGAAAGCCTTTGGTGGTTGCGGGGGCCGGATTTGAACCAAC
>JBJERT010000213.1:0-4909 GCA_051882435.1 Faecalibacterium sp. | reverse complement strand
AACCCCCGTATAAGATCAAGGAGGAAAACCATGGGGATCTCAGCAGAATGGGGCCTTTCGGTAGGCAGCCTGCCCCACGGGGCGCGCAATCAGATCAGCGACGTGCCGGGCGTGACGGTAGGACACTGCACTCTGGCCGACGGCCCGGTGCAGACCGGCGTGACGGCGCTGCTGCCGCATCCGGGCGATCTCTTTCATGAAAAAGTGATGGCGGCGAGCCATGTCATCAATGGCTTCGGGAAAACGACGGGGCTGCTCCAGATCGACGAGCTGGGCACGCTGGAAACCCCCATCCTGTTCACCAACACACTGAGCGTAGGCACGGCCAGCACCGCGCTGGTCAAATACATGCTGGCGCGCTGCCCGGACATCTGCGAGACCACCGGCAGCGTGAATCCGGTGGTGTGCGAATGCAACGACAGCGGCCTGAACGATATCCGGGGTCTGCACGTCACGGAGGAGCATGTGTTTGCCGCACTGGCGGACTGCCGTGCTGATTTTGCGGAGGGCGCGGTAGGCGCGGGCCGGGGCATGCGGTGCCACGGCCTGAAAGGCGGCATCGGCTCGGCCTCGCGCTGTGTCGAGCTGGACGGAAACCTTTATACCATCGGCGCGCTGGTGCTCTCCAATCATGCGCGATTCGAGGACCTGATTTTGGGGGGCACGCCGGTCCGCGCGCTGCTGGACCAGAGCGTTCCGCCCCACGAGGACAAAGGCTCCATCATCACGGTGCTGGCCACGGATATCCCTCTCAGCGAACGGCAGCTGCGGCGGCTGTGCCGCCGGGCGCTGGTGGGGCTGAGCCGCACCGGCTCCTTCTGCGGCAACGGCAGCGGCGAGATCGTGCTGGCTTTTTCCACGGCGAACCGGGTGCCCCACGCGTCGGAGCGCCGCCTGCTGACCTTTGGCATGCTGCACGACGACGCCATCGACTCGCTGTTCCGCGCAGTGGCCGAATGCGTGGAGGAGAGCGTGCTCAGTTCCCTGCTCCATGCCGAAACGGTGACGGGCCGGAACGGCCGGACGGTGCGCTCTCTGGCGGAGCTGCTGCGGGAGCGGAAAGGACTGCTGTAAATCGTGCTTTTGCCCAAATCATCGGTTCCGGGCTTGTGCATGCCAACGAAAAAACTTTTGGCTGGATTTGCCACGTTGACAGATGCGGATTTCCATGTTATCATACTTTTGTAAGTAGAAGGTTGGAATGTGACCGGTAGTGCGGGCGTGACCAACTCTGTTTCGGTTCCCCGGCCGGGGAAGATGTGAGACGGAGCTGGTTCTTTTTTTGCGTGAAAATGGGGCGAACGCAAGGATGCGGATCAAAAAAGTTATCAACAATAATACGCTCTGCGTGGTGGACGATGCGGGCTGCGAGCTGATCATCGCGGGGCGCGGCATCGGGTTCCAGCGGCACCGGGGCGAGACCATCGACCCCGCTCTGGCCGAGCGTACCTACCGCATGGAGGAAAAAAACGGCCAGCGCCGCCTGCGTGAGCTGGTGGAAAAGATCCCGCTGGAACATCTGGAGCTGACCGAGCAGCTCATCACGGAGATCCGCGCCGAGATCCCCCAAAAACTGAACGAATCGCTGCTCATTACACTGGCTGACCACATCAGCTTTGCCATCCTGCGCAAAGAGCAGGGCGTGGAGTTCCAGAACCCGCTCAAAGGAGCGATCATGTGTTACTACCCGGCGGAATACCGGATGGGGCGGCGCTGCCTCAAGGTCATTCAGGAGAAGCTGGGTGTGGAGCTGTGCGAGGATGAGGCCGCGTTTATCGCGCTGCACATCGTCAACGCCGAGCTGAACACCAACATGAGCGAGATGTATGACATCACCCGCTTCATCGAGGGAGCGATCCGGGTGGTGGAATACTTCTACCAAAAGACCTTCGACCGCGAATCGCTGGATTTCAGCCGTTTTGTTGTGCATCTGCGCTATTTTGCGCAGCGGCTCTTTCAGGACAAGATGCTGGAGGACAAGACCGGGGAGGAAGAGGCCGCGTTCCGGCGGCTCATCCTCAAAAACTGCCGGGAGCATTACCGATGCGCCCAGTGCATCGCGGACTATGTGCGCAACGCCTTTCACAAGGAGCTTCCCGAGGAGGAGCTGACCTATCTGACCATCCACCTCAAGCGGATCAATCTGGGCGCAAAGCCCGAAAAATAAAGAACCGTCGTATCTCCCGCGCCGCGGGAGTCATGGGGTCGTGATCACCGTAACCTTGGTGAGCGAAACCCATACTGAAGGGGCAGGGCTGTACGTCCTGCGGCTTTGGTATGGGTTTTTGTTTATAGTTTCCCTTTGTTCTCGCACTCTGCCACCGCGTCGGCGGGGAACCGGGCCATTCTGCCGGTCCGATGCTCCGCGGGCGCACCCCCGCCCCCTTCACAAGGACAAAAATCAAGGAGGAATTGTATGAAAGACAAGATTTTTGGCGTGCTACAGCGTGTCGGCCGCTCCTTTATGCTGCCCATCGCGCTGCTGCCCGTCGCAGGTCTGCTGCTGGGCATCGGCGGCTCGTTTACCAATGAGGTCATGCTCCAGTCCTACGGACTGACCGGCGTGATCTATCCGGGCAGCTTCCTGTACACCATTCTGGACATCATGAACCAGTGCGGCAGCGCTGTGTTCAGCAATCTGGCCCTTCTGTTCGCCATGGGCGTTGCCATCGGTATGGCGAAGAAGGAAAAAGAGGTCGCCGCCCTTTCCGGCGCCATCGGCTATCTGGTCATGAACACCGCCATCAGCGCGCTGATCAGCGCCAGCGGCGGCGTCGAGGCCATGCCCGCCAACACCACCACCTCCTCTCTGGGCATCACCACCCTGCAGATGGGCGTGTTCGGCGGTATCATCGTGGGCCTGGGCGTGGCGGCTCTGCACAACCGCTTCTATAAGATCCAGCTCCCGCAGGTGCTCAGCTTCTTCGGCGGCACCCGCTTCGTGCCCATCGTGTGTACGGCCGCGTATCTGGTGGTCGGTATCGTGATGTTCTATGTCTGGCCCGTGGTCCAGAACGGCATCGCCCTGCTGGGCAATCTGGTGCTTGGCTCCGGCTACATCGGCACCTGGATCTACGGTATCATCGAGCGTGCGCTCATCCCCTTCGGCCTGCATCATGTGTTCTATATGCCGTTCTGGCAGACCGCTATGGGCGGCACCGCCATGATCGACGGCGTGATGGTCCAGGGCGCACAGAACATCTTCTTTGCCGAGCTGGCTTCCAAGGCCACTGAGGTGTTCTCGGTCTCCGCGACCCGCTTCATGTCCGGCAAGTTCCCCTTCATGATCTTCGGTCTGCCCGGCGCTGCGCTAGCCATGTACCGCACCGCCAAGCCCGAAAAGCGTGAGGTCGCGGGCGGCCTGCTCATCTCCGCTGCTCTGACCGCCATGCTCACCGGTATCACCGAGCCTCTGGAGTTCACCTTCCTGTTCGTTGCGCCCGCCATGTATGTGGTGCACTGCATCTACGCCGGTCTGTCCTACATGCTCATGCATATCTTCAACGTGGGCGTTGGCATGACCTTCTCCGGCGGTCTTATCGACCTGACTCTGTTCGGCATCCTGCAGGGCAATGCCCGCACCCACTGGATCTGGATCGTCATCGTGGGCGTGGTGTATTTCTTCCTGTACTATTTCACGTTCTACTTCATGATCACCAAGATGGACCTCAAGACGCCCGGCCGTGAGGACGACGACGGCGAGGTCAAGCTGTTCACCCGTTCCGATTTCAAGGCCAAGACCGGCATCGGCCCCGACGGCTCTGCCCAGGCAGGCGCTGGCGATTCGGTCTCCGCTATGATCCTCCAGGGCCTCGGCGGCAAGAAGAACATCTCGGATGTGGACTGCTGCGCTACCCGTCTGCGCGTCACCGTCGTGGACGAGAAGAAGGTGGACGATAAGCTGCTGAAAGGCTCCGGTGCTTCCGGCGTCATCCACAAGGGCAATGGCATTCAGGTCGTCTACGGCCCGCAGGTCGCGGTCATCAAGTCGAACCTCGTGGACTTTATGGAGTCCCCGGCTGCGGACGCGCTGGGTGCGGCCCCGGTCGCTCCCGCGGCTCCGGCTGCGGCTCCCACCGCTGCCCCCAAGAAGGCCGCCAAAGCGATGGTGCTGGGCGCTCATCTGACCGGTAAGGTCGTGCCGCTGGCGGATGTGGCGGATGAGGCTTTCGCCTCTGGCGCGCTTGGTTCCGGCGTGGCTGTGGAGCCGACGGATAACAAGCTGTATGCCCCTGCGGACGGCGAGGTCGAGGCTGTGTTCGAGACCAAGCACGCTGTGAGCATGACCACTGCGGACGGTGTGGAGCTGCTGCTGCACATCGGCATCGACACCGTGAAGCTGGCGGGCAAGCCCTTCACCGCAAAGGTCCAGAACGGCCAGAAGGTGAAGAAAGGCGACATCCTGATCGAGTTCGACCGCAAGGCCATCCAGGATGCGGGCTGCCCGCTGACCACCCCGATGATCATCTGCAACAGCGACGATTATGCGGCGGTCGAGGTCGTGGCCTCCGGCTCGGTCAAGCACGGCGACGCACTGGTCAACATCCAGTAATATTGTGAGATTCCTGTCCTTCGCGGAACCTCGTCGTACGCTCTGGCAGGGGGCGGAGGCAGGGCCGGGCCGGGCGCATTGGTTCCCGCCCGCCCGGCATTCCCATAGGACAACAAAACGCTGCTGCGTAGCCCTTTTGAGGGGGAGACGCGGCAGCGTTTTTCTTTTTCCCGCTTTTTGAAAAAAGCGGGGCAAAAACTTTTTGATTCGCCCATCGCATGCGCGATGGGCGGGCGAGTTTGTTGGTTTAACGGAAGGCGGCGGCACCGGTTTGCGCACTCCCGTGCGCGATGGCTGCGCCACCGTTCCGGCCACAGGGCGCAGCCCCAGCGCGCGGGAGCGCGCAAAAGGTGGCCG
>JBJERT010000212.1:2466-4920 GCA_051882435.1 Faecalibacterium sp. | reverse complement strand
CCGGAACGTTCCGGCGGCTTTTGACTGCCAAAACCGCCATCTTCGGAGAACAAAATCATCCGTTCCTCTTGACAGCATCCGCAAAAAGTGTTATTTATTTCCTATATTCCTATTATATTTGTTCTTTTTGGCAAAAAGGAGGAAACGCTATGCTTCCCATCCAGGAGCCTGCCGTGCGCGAGCGGATGCTGCACGGACATTTTGGGCTGGAAAAAGAAAGTCTGCGGGTGGACGCATCCGGCAGAATGGTACATACGCCGCATCCTTTTCCGGGGGATGCTCACATTGTACGGGATTTTTGCGAGAACCAGACCGAGATCAATACCCCTGCGCTGGGGTCTGCACAAGAAGCGGTTGCGGCGCTGGCTGCTTATGACGCTGTGATCCAGCGGCGGCTGGCAGAGCTGGACCCGCCGGAGTATCTGTGGCCCTTTTCCAATCCGGCACTGTTGCAAAACGAAAAGGATATCCCTGTGGCGCAGTTTTACGGAGAGCTGGCCGGAAAAACCGCCTACCGGGAATATCTTTCCGACCGCTATGGCCGGTACAAAATGACCCTTTCCGGCATTCACGTCAACTTTTCCTTTGACGATGACCTCATTGCGGCTGCGTTTGAAGCGCAGGGAGGATTTGCTTCCGTGGAGGACTACCGGAACCAGCTTTATGTGGAGCTGGCGGAAAAGGCGGCGGCCTATGGCTGGCTCATCACAGCCGTCACCGCCGCAAGCCCATTGATGGACCAATCCTTTTGGGAGAAAGGGCGCAGCAACGCCGATGAATTTTGCGGCATGGCCTCGGTGCGGTGCAGCGAGCTGGGATATTGGAACTTCTTTGCCCCGGTATTCGACTACACCTCTCTGGACCGGTATGTGGACAGCATCCAGCGCTATGTGGAGGATGGCCTGCTCCGCTATGCCACCGAGCTTTACTATCCCATCCGGCTCAAACCGGCCGGGGAAAATCGTCTGGATGCCCTGCGCGAGGGCGTGAACCACATTGAGCTGCGCATGGTGGACCTGAACCCTCTGGCACCTGCCGGGATCGATGTCCGGGACGTGGAGTTCATTCACCTGTTCCTGCTCTGGCTGGCTTCCCTGCCCCGCATGGAGCTGACTCCAAAAGACCAGGTCCAGGCAGTCCAGAACTTCAAAAACGCAGCGCATTACGACCTCAAGACGGTCAAAATCGTCATGCCCAGCGGCAAACCTGCCGCAGTCGCGGACACGGCGCTGGAAGTTCTGTACCAGATGACGGATTTTTACCGGGAGCTTCTGCCATCGGCCATCCCGGTGCTGGAATTTGAAACAGCCAAATTCACTGACCCGGAAAACCGCTATGCGTGGATCATCCGCCGGGAGTTTTCAGGCGGTTTTGTGCGCAAGGGGCTGGAGCTGGCGGCCCGGCGCCGGGAGGCCGCCTATGTGTGAGCTTTTTGGCATGAGCAGCGCCCGCAGCCGGGACCTTCGGGAGCTGCTGACAGAGTTTTACAGCCACAGTGTCCGCCATCCCCACGGCTGGGGGCTGGCGCTGATCTACCCCAACGCGGTCAGCCTGGAAAAAGAGCCGGTTTCCGCGGTCCACAGCGCGTATCTGCGCCGCCGGCTGGATGCGCCGCTCTGGGCACAGAACTGCATTGCCCACATCCGTCTTGCGACGCGGGGAGCGTTGGAGTACTGCAACACCCATCCCTTTGTTCAGCGGGATTCCGCCGGGCGCGCGTGGACGCTGGCGCACAACGGAACCATCTTTTCCTCTCCGCTGCTGGAGCCGTTCCGGGAAATACAGTCGGGCCAGACCGACAGCGAGCGCATCCTGTTCGAGCTGGTCGCGCGTGTCAACGAGCGTCAGGCCGCGCTGGGCCGCCCGCTGGACGCACAGGAGCGCTTTTCGGTCTGTGATGCGGTGGTGTGTTCTCTCGCGCCGGAGAACAAGCTCAACCTGCTCTTTTCGGATGGTGAATTGTTGTATGCCCACACCAATATGCGCGGTACGCTTTATCTGCACCGCGAGCCGGGATGCGTGCTGTTTGCCACGGTCCCGGTGGGGGTGCCGGACTGGGAGCCGCTGACGTTCACCACCCTCACGGCGTGGAGCGGCGGCGAACTGCGCTTTACCGGCACCTGCCACGGAAAGGAATATCACTGCGCCCAGCAGGATGTCCAGTTCCTGATCAGCGACTCGGCGGTTCTGTGACCGCAGGAAAGAAGGATGTAAAATGAATGTGATCTTTATTTCTCCCCATTTTCCCACCCATTTCTACCGCTTCTGCCAGCGTCTGAAAGAGCGCGGCGTGACGGTTCTGGGCATCGGCGACGCTCCTTGGGAGGCCATCAGCGCGGACTGCCGCGGCAGCCTGACTGACTACGCTTATGTTCCCAGTCTGGAAAACTATGAGGCGGTCTATCGCTCTGTCGCGCAGTTCATCTTCCGGTATGGGCGCATCGACTTTGTGGA
>JBJERT010000212.1:0-2366 GCA_051882435.1 Faecalibacterium sp. | reverse complement strand
GAGGAGGAATATGTCCCCGGCCATGTGGAGACCTTTGACGGCATCACCGACAGCCGCCGGGAAGTGCTGTTCTGCGCCAGTCAGGTCATGGGCGTGAGCCTGATGGATGCCGTAAACGAAAACGCCAGCGTGGTAAGCTGGTGCCAGTCTCCCGCGCAGGACCTGCGGGAAGCGGGAGAGAAAGTTCTGAAGCAGTTCGACACCCGGAACAAATTCTTCCACTTTGAATTTTTCCGCCTGGATCAGGACAAAGAGGGTCTGGGCAAAAAAGGCGACCTTCTGGGGCTTGAGGTCAACATGCGCGCGCCCGGCGGCCGCATCCCCGATAAAATGAACTTTGCCTTCGATACCGACGTTTACACCATCTGGGCGGACAGCCTCATCCATGACCGCTGCTTCCTCTCCGGCAGCTTCCGGCGCTACATCACCCATGTGGGCCGGAAGGAGGGCCGCCGCTATCTGCGTACGCCCGAGCAGGTGCGGACCGCGCTGGGCGGGGCGATCCTGGAGGAATTTGATGTGCCGAAAGCGCTTTCGGCGGAGATGGGGAGCCACGCCTGGCTTCTGAAAGCGGAAACGGATGCCCAGCGCAAAGAGCAGATCGCGCTGATTCTGGAGGAGGAAACGGTATGAACCGAGAAGAAATTTCCATGTTCAGCGCTCCGCTGGAACGGGAGATGCACTTGCTTGTCTATGGCAGGCAGGGCGTACCGCTTCTGGCATTCCCTTGTCAGGACGGAATGTGCGACAACTGGGAGAGCTTCCAGATGCCGGAGGAGCTGTCCGACTTCATCGACAGCGGACGCATCCAGCTTTTCTGCGTGGATACGGTAGACCGGGAGAGCTTCTCCGACCGCGGCGGCGACCCGGAACACCGGGCCGACGTGCAGGAGCGCTATTATCATTTTATTGTGGATGAGGTCGTGCCCCTCATCCACCAGAAAAATGCGTCCGATATTCTTCCCCTGCTGACGGGGTGCAGTCTGGGCGCAAGCCATGCCGCCATCTGCTTTTTCCGCCGCCCCGATCTGTTTGGTGGGGTTCTGGGGATGTCCGGCTGCTATGACACCGTTCATTTCTGGGATGGATGGTGCAACGGTACGCTCTATGACAATTCGCCGGTCCACTTCCTGCCGAATCTCCCCGAGGGACACCCATACCGTTCACTCTACAACCAGCGCAAGATCATCTTCTGCGTCGGGCAGGGCCGTTGGGAACGGGAAGGCCAGCGAACGACCGCCCTTCTGCGGGATACCTTACAGCAGAAAGGCATCCACGTCTGGGCAGATTTCTGGGGGTACGATGTCGACCACGACTGGCCCTGGTGGAAAAAACAGATCCGTTATTTTCTGCCGTTTCTGCTGGGAGATAAGTAAAAGATGATGGGAGTGTATTTTTATGATTCCAACGCCGCAGCAGGCATGGGAGCTGCTTTGTGAGTACAATCAGGGGGAGTTCCACCGGAAGCATGGCCGGATCGTTGGCGACGTTCTGCGCTGGTATGCCAATGAACTGGGATATGGGGAGGAAGCTGACTTCTGGGAAGCGGTTGGCCTTCTCCATGATTTGGATTTTGAACAGTGGCCGGAGCAGCACTGCACCAAAGAACAGGAAATCCTGCGGGAAAAAGGCGTGGATGAACGACTGATCCACGCGGTGGCAAGCCACGGCTATGCCATTACGGTAGAAATCGAGCCGGAGCATGAGATGGAAAAGGTCCTCTATGCCGCGGACGAGCTGACCGGACTGATCGGCGCAGCCGCGCTGATGCGCCCTTCCAAAAGCGTGCAGGATATGGAAGTGAAGTCGGTAAAGAAAAAATACAAGGATAAAAAATTTGCTGCCGGGTGCTCGCGGGAAGTCATTGAACGGGGCGCTGCCATGCTGGGCTGGGACCTGAACACCCTGATCGAACGGACCATTCAGGCCATGCGAACCAGCAGTGCGGTGGAATAACGCAAAGCGATTTTCAAAATGAGGGAATACGATTCTTATAGCCGGAATGGGAAAGTACTGGCTGAGAACGATGTAAGCTCTGTGCGGCTGCATTTCAGGATTCCGGGTCGATCCTTTATACCGAGTATTGCCAAAAAACAAAAGAACGCCAGAAATACAGGATTGGAACGATCCGGTACTTTTGGCGTTTTCTTTTTAGCGGATTCTGTTATGAAATTGGTTTATCCTTTTCCCATCCCGTAAACTTTTCGGAGCAAACACAACTGCAGCAAGCAGGGCATTTGTCTATACAAATGCGATTTTTGCAAGACCGTTTTTTCTGCGGCTCCGCAACTGCTTGTTGGGAATCTCCCACCCCCTGCCTCTGTTCCGGCTGGTGCATATCCAGCTTGCGGAACCGAAGCAGCCAG
>JBJERT010000211.1:0-4943 GCA_051882435.1 Faecalibacterium sp. | reverse complement strand
GCCTCCCTCCTTGAGGGAGGTGGCATCGCGCCAGCGATGACGGAAGGAGTTACAGCGGCAGAACTCCTTCTGTCATTGCCTTTGTTGGCGTTTATTGCTCCGCTTGAAGAAACGGTATTTTATGTTATACTAAAGAAAAGCAGATCGAAGCAGCCGGCACGGCAGGAGGAGGCCATTGTGGAGGATTATCGCACCATCCGGGGCACGGCTACCGGGGAATACGAGGAAAAGAAGAGCCGATTCATTGCGCAGCTCTCATTTGCGGACAGCGAACAGTCCGCCCTGGCCTTTCTGGAGCAGGTGCGGGCGGCCAACCGGACGGCGCGTCACAACGTCTATGCCTATCGTCTGCGGGAGGGCAGCCGGGAACGCTATTCCGACGATGGAGAACCGGCCAAGACCGCGGGGACTCCTGCGCTGGAGGTGCTCCAGCACAGCGGCCTCACAGACCTGATCGTGGTGGTGACGCGATATTTTGGCGGGGTACTGCTGGGCACAGGCGGGCTGGTGCGCGCCTATACGACGGCCACGGCCCGCGCACTGGAAAACGCGGAGATCGTCACGGTACGCAGCGTGGTGGAGCTGGCCGTGACGGTGGATTACTCCCTTTATGAGCGGGCTGTGCTGCTCATCACGGCGGCGGGCGCAAAGCTGGCCGAGCCCGTGTTCACCGATCGGGTGGCGCTGCGCTGGCAGATGCCCGAGCACACGGAAGGCCCCCTTCTGGACCAACTGCGGGAACTGACCCGCGGAGCGGCCCGCGTAGAGGTGTCATCGCCCTTTTATGCGCCGTTCTGAGCCGGATATGCTGCCTCCGTGCGACGGTTTTCGGCCCGTCACGGGCGGAGAAGATCGAAACGGCACGAACGATTTTTCAGAAAAACGACCGGTTGCTTCCCCCTTCGACATCGCATTTGCGCTACAATAGACGCAGCGTGGCGACAGGGATCGGCCGCGCGGCGTCTGGCGCGGTCAAAAGGGGGGAGGAACGCACGAAAGCGAGGGATCAAGATGGATGTGCGCCAGCGTACCGAAGAGATCGAACGTTTGACCCTGGCTCCCTGGGCCAGCTTCAGCGATGCCAGTCGGGGGCGTCGGCGGCCCGAGCCGCCGGACCCGATGCGTCCCGTTTATCAGCGGGACCGGGACCGCGTCCTCCACTGCAAGGCGTTCCGCCGCCTGAAGCAGAAGACCCAGGTCTTTCTCTCGCCGGAAGGCGACCTCTACCGCACCCGCCTGACCCATACGCTGGAGGTCGCCCAGATCGCCCGCACCATCGCCCGGGCATTGCGCCTGAACGAGGATCTGACCGAAGCCATCAGTCTGGCGCATGACCTGGGGCACACGCCTTTCGGCCATGCCGGAGAGCGGGCGCTGAATATCCTGTGTCCGGGCGGCTTCAAGCACTATGTGCAGAGTCTGCGGGTCGTGGACAAGCTGGAAAAAGACGGCAAAGGCCTGAATCTCACCTGGGAAGTGCGCAACGGCATCGTGACCCACACCAAGGACACCTGGGCCGCGACCCCGGAAGGGCGTATCGTACGCATGGCGGATCAGATCGCCTATGTCAACCACGATATCGAGGACGCAGTGCGCGCGGGTGTGCTGGACCCGGATACCCTGCCGCGGGACTGCACCGCGATTCTGGGCCGGACCAAGTCCCAGCGCATCACCACCATGATCCGCAGCATCGTGGAGCACAGCGGGCAGGATGTGCAGGCGGGGCCGGAAGAACAGGGAGCGTTCCTCGCGCTGCGGGATTTCATGTATGCTACAGTCTATGTGGACCGGACCGCCAAGCGCGAGGAAGAAAAGGTCGAAAAGGTCATGATGGAGCTGTACGAATACTATCTGACCCATCTGGATCAGATGTCCAATTTCTATTTGCAGCTCGCCTATCAGGAGGGCAGAGACCGCGCCGTGACGGACTATATCAGCGGCATGAGCGACGAGTTTGCCATCCGCACCTTTGAGGAGCTGTTCGTGCCGCGCAAGTGGCATGTGCTGTGAACAGCCGGAGAGGACGTTTGAACCGCAATGATCCCACATGAATATATCGAAGAGCTGACCCGCCGCACCGATATGGTGGAGCTGGTGGGCAGCTATGTCCAGCTCAAGCGCAAGGGTCGCCTGTACAGCGGGCTGTGCCCCTTCCATAGCGAAAAATCCCCCTCGTTCTATGTCTACCCGGAGACCCAGAGCTTCTACTGTTTTGGCTGCGGCGTAGGCGGTGACGCCGTCGTTTTCACAAAGCGGATCAATAACATCGACTACACCGAGGCCGTTAAGCTGCTGGCGGCCCGCGCAGGCATGCCGGACCCGCAGGAGGACGACAAGACCGGCCGCATGCGCAGCCGCATCCTCTCGATGAACAAGGAGGCGGCGCGGTTCTTCCACGCCTGCCTGAACTCCACCGTAGAGGAGGCGCGGCAGGCCCGGGCCTACTGGCGCCGCCGCGGACTGGATGACAAGACCATCGTTCGCTTCGGGCTGGGCTATGCACCGGATGACAGCATGGCGCTCTACTTCCACCTGAAGGACAAGGGCTATACCCCGCAGGAGCTGGATGCCTCCGGCCTGTTCAAGCGCAATGCCAACGGGCGGACGTACAGTCTGTTCTGGAAGCGGGTCATTACCCCCATTTTCGACCTGAGGGGCAATATCATTGCCTTTGGCGGGCGCGTGCTGGACGACAGCAAGCCCAAGTACGTCAACAGCCCGGAGACGCTGGTCTACCACAAGTCCAATACGGTCTTTGCGCTCCAGATCGCCAAGCGCAGCACCTCGCGCCGTTTCGTGCTCTGCGAGGGGTACATGGATGTCATCACCATGCACCAGGCGGGCATCGACACGGCGGTCTGCGCCTGCGGCACGGCCCTGACGCCCGAGCAGGTGCGGCTCATCAGCGAGTACGCGGAGGAGGTCATCCTGAGCTACGATTCCGACGAGGCGGGTCAGAAAGCGACCCTGCGTTCGCTGGAGCTGTTCCGCAACAGTCCGGTCAAGGTCAGTGTGCTGCAGATCCCCGGCGCGAAGGACCCGGACGAATACATCAAAAAGTACGGACCGGAGCGCTTCCGGGCCTTGCTGGACGGTGTGGGCACCGCGCTGGACTTCCGGCTGGGCCGTCTGCGGGAGAAATATGATCTCAAAGAGGACGCACAGCGTCTGGATTACATCCGTGAGGCGGTGTCGCTGCTGGCCCAGCGCTCCAACCCGACCGAGCAGGAGGTCTATGCCGGGCGGCTGGCCGAGGAGACCAATGTTTCCAAGTCGGCCATCATGGCCCAGTTGGAAACAGCCTCCCGCCAGGCCAGCGGCAAACGCCGCTACGTCGAGAACCAGAAGATCCTCCATTCGGGAGATATGGATACCATCAAGGTGCCGTATGGCGCGGGCGGTTCCCAGGCGCTGGGGGTGGCCAGCGCGCAGCAGCGGCTGCTGGCGGCGATCCTGCGGGAGCCGCGCTATCTGGATCTTGCGAGCGCGGAGCTGACGCCGGAGCAGTTCGTGCTGCCCCAGCACAAGGAACTGTATCAGGCCATGCTGCAATGCCGCCAGCAGGGGATCGAGCTGAGCCTCACCGCGCTGAATCCGTTCGTCAGCGAAGAAGCGCTGAATGAATTGAGCCGTCTTGCGGCACAATACAGTGATGTGAATTGTACGCCGGAGGATATCCGGCTGTATCTGGACCGCATCGCCCGCGGCACTCCCCAGTCCCGCCGCGCGGCGGAGATGTCCAACGATGAATTTACACAGTTTCTCCAGTCGATGAGAGAAAAAAAGCAGGGCGTACCCCCCAAAGAATGAGAACCTCTTTTCCCCTCCGGCTGGAACAGGAGAGGGAAGGAGAAGTAAACGATGCAGAAATTGTCGCAGACCGACGAGCTGGCGCGGACGCTGGCCGCCCGTGCGCGGCGGCATACCCTGACCCCGGAGCAGATCAGCCGGGCGATGGACGAACAGGAATACGACGTCTCCCAGCTGGATGAGCTGTATGCCGCGCTGGAAGCACGGGGCGTTCGGATCGCGGAGGAGGAACCGGAGCTTCCGGTGCTGGATGAGGCGCAGATCGGGAAGCTGGAGCATGAGCTTTCGGCCGAAGGCGTCGCGCTGGACGATCCGGTCAAGGCCTATCTCAAGGAGATCGGCCGCGTCCCGCTGCTTTCGGCCGAGGAGGAGGCCAGTCTGGCACGCGCCGCTCAGGCGGGGGATCTGGATGCCCGCCGCCGCCTCAGCGAGGCGAACCTGCGGCTGGTGGTATCGGTGGCCAAGCGGTATGCCGGGCGGGGCCTGCCTTTCCTCGATCTGATCCAGGAAGGGAATCTCGGCCTGATGAAGGCAGCGGAAAAGTTCGAGCCGGATCGCGGCTTCAAATTCTCGACCTACGCCACATGGTGGATCCGCCAGTCCATCACCCGGGCGATCGCAGACCAGGCGCGGACCATCCGCATCCCGGTGCATCTGGTGGAGCATATCAACCGAGTCAAAAAAACTGCGGGCGAGCTGCTGCGCCGCAATGGCCGCGAGCCGACCGCAGAGGAGATCGCCGTGAATCTGGACATGGAACCCGCCCGTGTGCGGGAGCTGCTCCAACTGGCGCAGGAACCCATCAGCCTGGAAACGCCGGTGGGAGAGGAAGAGGACGCTCACCTCGAAGATTTCATTCAGGACGAGGAGGTAGGCATCCCGGCGGACGAGGCGGGACGCCAGCTTCTGCGCCGGGAACTCATCAATGTGCTCAAAAGCCTGACGCCCCGGGAGGAACGGGTCCTGACCCTTCGTTTCGGGCTGGAGGATGGCCGTGCCCGCACACTGGAAGAGCTGGGGCGGGAATTCAATGTGACCCGGGAGCGCGTCCGTCAGATCGAGGCCAAAGCTCTGCGCAAGCTCCGTCATCCCAGCCGCGCCAAGCGCCTGAGAGATTATCTGGAAGAATAAGC
>JBJERT010000210.1:1530-4946 GCA_051882435.1 Faecalibacterium sp. | reverse complement strand
GAAAAAGGAACCGAAAAAGCTTTTTACTGCGCCCATCGCATTCGCGATGGGCGGGAAGGTCGATGGGCTGACGGAAGTCAGGCGGCCAGCGCTTGCGCGCTCCCGCGCGCCGGGGCTGCGCCCCAAAACGGGGAAAGTGTACGGTTTCGGTTGTCAGATACGGTAGAATTTTGTGCTGTGGTGCAGTTCCAGAGGGTCATCCAGCACCGGCGCCGATGCGCGGCGCTGCGGCGGGCTGATGGGATTTTCCATCAGGACATAGCGGCACTCGTCGTAGATGTGGTCTTCCTGGCGGGTATCGATATCCTCCACATTGCTTTCATCATAGACGAGATTCGGGATAGTGCGGATAAAGTGCTTGCAGGTATGGAACACCTGAAACATGGGTCTGCCCTCACTGTCGAAAGCAAAGCGATAGTGGAACTGCATTTTACCCGCAAGGCGGGTATGGTCTCCGGGGGACCAGTACACGAAGTTCGGGCTGCGCTCCATCATGGAAGCGATGCTCTCCCCCTGTGCCTCATTGAAAATTGCCGGGTCCGCCACGCCGCAGATGGTTCGCCCCCGCAGCATCGGGTCATTTTGCTCCACCTCGCGGATACGCCGGGCCTGTTCCACCGGGTCGATGCGCAGTCCCTCGTTGGGCCGTCCGGTACAGCCGTAGAGCTCCTTGATGCGGTAGAGGCGGCCCTCCTCATCCGCCGCATACCACCCCACCGAGAAGGGCTTGGAAAACCCGAAGTCGAACCCGCGCCAGATCTTCCAGTGCTTCGGGATCGCGAAGGGCGCGATGACATGGGTCCATCTCTGGTCCTGATAATGGTTCGGATCGTTGCGCCATTCCGTGAACACCTGCCCGGAAAAGCTGTCCCAGCTCCCGTAGAGCAGCGCCTGTTTTTCGGCCTCGGGCAGGCTGGCAAGGCTGGCCAGATAATCCGGGTCGTTTTTGAGCAGGGCGGGATTATCGAACACGCTGGAGGGGATGAACACTCTGGAACGGCGGAAGAGCTGCGTGGAGCCATCCGGCATTTGGACAGGGTATTCCTCCTCGATGGGCGTACCGGGCGGCGCGGGGGTAATAAAGCGGGCCTTGACCCAGCCATGCCCCACTCCGCCGGGGTTGGTGGTCGCCCGCAGATAGACGCGGGTGCCCGGCCCGGTCGGGCGGTTCCGGCTCATCATATAGCTGTATTCCTCCCATTCAAAATGGGTCAGCTCGTCGAAACCGATAAAATCGAAGGCTTTGCCCTGATAATTCGTGCGGTCCTTGGTGTACTGCATCGAGCCGAAATAAATTTTGGCTCCGCTGGGGAACACCCAGACGTGGGAGGTCGCGTTGTACTGCGCCTCTGGAAAAGCCCGGCGATAATAGAGCTGGCTTTTGTCCACGAGGTCCGAGAGCTGGGGGTAGGTCTTGCGCAGGATGAGCGCGCGGTAGTGCGGGATATGCACCTGACGCAGCGCCTCGATGACCAGCGCGTCGCTTTTTCCGCCGCCCGCCGCCCCGCCGTACAGTGCCTCCGGCTCCGGCCTCCGCATGAACTCAGCCTGTTTGGGCTGGGGCCTCCAGATGATCTTTCTTCTTGTCGGTTCCATTTGCTATTCCTCCCCCTCCACGCTCGGCAGCACCACCACGCCGGACTCCTGCCCTTCCACCTCCGTTCCCTGATCGTTGAGCGTTTTTGCCACCGCCGCCAGATCTTTGAGCACCGCAGTCGTTTCCTTGAGCGCTTTCATGGTGCCGGAGTCCGCTGCATCCCCATTCCGGGCAGCTTTCTGCCGGGCACTCAGTGCCTTGACCTCCTGTGCCAGCATCGCGCTGAGCGTGTCCGTCGCACGCCGGAGGCATGTCAGGCCTTTGCCCGGCCCGGTCTGCCGGGTCTGTCCCATGGTTCTCCCTCCTTTCGGCTGCTTTTTTCCATTGTTCTTTTGCCGGGGACACCAAGAGAATACCACAACTTTTCGGTGTGTGTCAGTGTGTCCTTTTTTATATTCCGTTTTGGATTTTGGGGGAAAGTAATCCTATTTGTATTGGCTCCTGTCAAAAAAAAATTTCCCCGTTCCGTGCATCTGCACAGAACGGGGAAAAAGATTTATAGTAGTTCAACAAAATAGCGCAAAAGTTACCGACTGCGCCAAAGCCTCTCTCCCTGAGGGAGGTGGCATCGCTTCGCGATGCCGGAAGGAGTGTTGCTTGCTGCCGCTCCCCCAGTCGCCTGCGGCGACAGCCCCTTCATGGAGGGGGCCTTATATGCTGTTGTCAGATGGTCTGCTCACAGCGTTTCCACACAGTCAAACAGCTGCCTTGCGTCCTCCACCGCCTCCCGGCTGCCAAAGACCACTCGCACGCCCTGCTCCATCTGCGCGGCAAGCCCAGTCATCTGCGTCTTGAGGGCATCGGCAGTCATGCCGCAGAGAGCTGCGCGGTCTGCGGCCCGCACCGCTTCGGTCTCGCCGCAGAAATACCGCTGGTCTCTGTCCAGCGCCAGTTCCCGGGGCTTCTGCGGCTCGTCCAGCTTGGCGGCTGCGCCGACAATGAACGCGTTCAGATCCGCGTCCGTGTAGTCTCGCCCGGCCAGCGCGGCGGGGGCCTCGGCATAGATGGCATAGCTCTCTTTTACATGGGGATCGCGGTAGGTGTACAGCGCCTCTGCACCGCTGCCGGGCATCATTCCCGTGCCATAAGCGCCGCCCTCCTCGCGGATGCGATGCCACAGGTATTCATAGCTCATCACGCGGGCCAGCACACGGCGCTCTGCGCGACGCTCCTGAGGCCAAGCCAGAATATCATAGTTTACTTCTCCGTCGATGATGAACGCTTCGTTCACGGGGGCAGGCAGCGGCTCGTGGTAAGGCCGTGCCGGGATGCGCTCCTGCTCGGCAAAGGCGCTCTCCGGCAGCAGCCCGCGAAGCTGCGCCAGCGCCTGTTCGCTGCCATGCAGGCAGATGGTCAGGGCCGCGGTATGCAGGATGCGCGCCCGTAGGGTCTCGAGCTTTGCGCCCAGCGCGGCCCAATCATTCTGCTGCATCAGGTCTTTCAGGAACCGATAGTAGCTCACGCCGTTGCAGCGCTCGGTGCAGGCGCTTGCCGCCGTAAAATGGGCGCTTGCCCGCTGCAAGGCGAATGCATGGCCCTGCTGAATGAACATCTGCTGCATCATCAGCACCTGCTGGCTTACGACCCGCGCAAACGCCGCCTCCGCATTGGGACCGGTAAGCTGCGTGTCATACAGCCACTCTCCGCCCAGCTCCACGGCCTTTGCAAGGCTGCGTTCCAGCAGGCTCATGGTCAGGCGGAGCTTTGCATGGCAGGGCGCGCCCTCCTGCCGGCCAGTCCACTGGACCAGCGAAACGCGGCTGTCGCCCAGCCAGGTGTTGCGCTGCGTCGTCAGTTCCCGGGCGGAATGGAGCGGCGT
>JBJERT010000210.1:0-1430 GCA_051882435.1 Faecalibacterium sp. | reverse complement strand
GAAACAGAGCTTTCCTCTTTGGGCGCGGGCAGCGTCTGCACCTGCAGGACCTGCACCGGTTCCTCAGAGAAGAGCTCTTTCAGGAGTGCGTCGAACCAGTCCGTGCCCAGCTTTGCGCGCAGTGCGTCAAAAAGCGCATTGGTGTGCAGCAGCAGGGTCGGGTCGTCGGCGTTGAGCCAGCCCGCACAGGCTCCCACCGCGTCCAGAACACCGTCCGGCAGACTGCCCGGGCGCTCCAGCGAAGCGAACTCCGCCGCGTTCAGCGAGGCCAGCAGCAGCTCCTGCGGGATCTCCTGAGCCAGAACCTGCTCCACTGCCTGACGCACTCCCTGCGCAAAACGGCGGGCACTTTCTTCGGTCGCACCCCGAAGCACCAGGACCAGCGTAGGCTGGTAAGTGCTGTCGTCGAAGGACACGTCCACATCCGCGCCCAGCTTCTGCTCCAGCAGCGCAGCCTTCAGCGGCGACTGGTTGGTCCCCAGCAGCGCGTCCACCAGCAGCTCCACGCCCAACTGCCGCTCCCGGTCCGCAAAATCGCCCGTGTACCATGCCAGCGCACACTGGGTCTGCTGCGGGTCAGGTTTTTCTGTCACATAGGGCGCGCTCACAAAAGCCCCGGTCTGCGGCTGCTGCATCGAAGGCCGCGGGCGGGGCGCGCCCTTGGGCATCCCGCTCAGATACTCCCGGTCAAGGAAGTCCAGCGCCCGCGCCATATCGAGGTCGCCGTACAGCGTGATGCAGCAGTTGTCCGGGCGATAGTGGCGGCGGTAGACCCGGACATACTTTTCGTAGGTCAGGGCGGGGATGCACTCCGGGTCGCCGCCCGAAGAAAAGCCTCGGGAAGTGTCCGGGAACATCGCCCGATTCAGTGCATATTGCAGCTGTGCGTCCTGCGAAGCCAGAGCGCCCTGCATCTCATTGTATACAACGCCGCTGATCGTGCCGTCCGCCTCGCGGTGCCAGCCCTCCTGTTCAAAGACGCTGCGGTCGGTCATGGCCAGCGGGCGAAAGACCGCGTTCAGGTAAACGTCCATCAGGTTAAAAAAGTCCGTCTCGTTGGGCGTGGCAAAAGGATAGACCGTCTTGTCCGGGAAGGTCATCGCGTTCAGAAAAGAGGCCATGCTGCTCTTGAGCAGCTGCACAAAGGGCGACTTTACCGGGTATTTTTCCGAACCGGACAGCACGGAATGCTCCAGAATGTGGAACACGCCCGTGTCGTCCGACGGAAACGTGCCGAATCCAATGCCGAACGCCTTGTTGTTGTCATCGTTCTCCACCAGAAGGACCGACGCGCCGCTCACATCGTGGGTCAGCACAGTGACAGTACCGTGCTGTTCGGGGCAGGCTTCGGTGTGGAGGAGCGTGTAGCCGGGATATTGATCCATACTTCGATCTCCTTGCAGTTTTTTCTTATTGTACCATCCGCGGGC
>JBJERT010000209.1:3069-4963 GCA_051882435.1 Faecalibacterium sp. | reverse complement strand
GATCCTGCTGGATCGCCGTGAACACATCCTCCGGGTCGCAGCTCCAGGGATAATAGGTGCCGCCTGCCAGCATACAGCCCACCTTTGCCGCCGGGTCGATCTCGTGGCAGAGCCGGACCGCCAGCGCGCTGGCGACCAGCTCATGGTGCGCGATCTGGTACTTGACCTTTTCGGGGTCCTCGCCCGGCTCAAATACAGCTCCCGCGCCGCCGAAAGGCAGGTGCATCAGCATATTGATCTCGTTGAAGGTGAGCCAGTACTTCACCCTTCCCTTGTACCGCTGGAACACGACGCGGCAGTAACGGACAAAGGCATCGATGGTGCGTCGGCTTTTCCATCCGCCGTATTGTTCCAGCAGCGCCATGGGCAGGTCAAAGTGGCACAGGGTGATGAGCGGTTCGATGCCGTAGCCCAGCAGGGTGTCGATCAGCTCATCGTAAAATTTCAGCCCGGCCTCGTTGGGGGTCTCTTCCTCGCCGGTGGGAAAGATACGGGTCCACGCGATGGAAAAGCGATAGACCTTGAACCCCATCTCCGCAAACAGCGCGAGGTCCTCCCGCCAGTGATGGTAGTGGTCAATGGAGCGGTGGCTGGGATAGTAGGCGTCGGCGGGGATATCCTGATAGCGCATTTCGCCGCGCATGACCGCCATGCGGTCCGGGCCGCAGGGGATCACATCGATCAGGCTGGGGCCGCGGCCGTCGGCATCATAGCCGCCTTCGCACTGGTTGGCGGCTGTCGCGCCGCCCCAGAGAAACCCTTCCGGGAAACGATGTGCCATTACGCATTCTCCTTTTTCTCAAACTTGAAGGACAGGACCCAGGTGACCACAGCGGTGACGGCCACGGTGATGGCCAGCGCAATGATGATATTGATAAAGCAGGTCATGCTGTTTTCACCGATGTACAGAAGCACAGCGGGCAGGCCGGAGGAACCGGTGGCATAGCGGTGGGTGTGGGTCAGACCGGCATACAGGCCGCCGAAGCCGCCGCCGATCATGGCAGCGATGAGGGGATACTTTTTGGGCAGGTTCACGCCGTAGAGGACCGGCTCGGTAATGCCCATCAGCGCCGTGATGCCGCCGGAGGTCGCCAACTGCTTGACCTTGGGGTCGTGGGTGCGGACAGCCACCACCAGAGCGGCAGTGCCCTGCGCGATGTTGGAGCAGACGCAGCCGGGTCCGAAGATGCTGTCATAGCCCAGCTGGGACATCTGCATCACGCCCAGAGGAGCCACACCGTTGTGCAGGCCAAACATGACCATCGGGGGCAGGAAGGCACCGATCAGGACGGCAGGCGCCCAGCTTGCATTCTCGCTCAGGAAGGTGAAGAAGATGGCCAGATAGCTGCCCAGGAAGTTGCCGATGGGACCGACCACCGACATGGCCAGCGTACCCATGATAAGGAAGGTGAGCATGGGCACGAACACGAGGTTGACGGCCTTGGGAATGATGCGGTTGAGCAGCTTTTCCACCTGTGCCTGCACCAGAATGACCAGAATGATGGGGATGACCGATCCGGCGTAATTGACCAGCCGGAAGGGAACGACCTCAAAGAAACGGACCGCCTCGCCGGACGAGACCAGCGCCAGCCAGTTGGGATGCATCATGATACCGGCCACAGTCGCGGCAAGAATGGGGTTGCACTTGAGCTTCTTTGCCTCGCAGAACGCGATGAGGATCGGCAGGAAGTAAAAGGCCGCGTCCGCAAAGAAATTGAAGATGTAATAGGTCTGGCTGGAGGTGTCCACGAGCTTGAACACCACCAGAAGGGCCATCAGGGCCTTCAGCATACCGGCACCGGACAGTGCGGGGATGATGGGCTGGAAGGTGCCCGCAATAAAGTCGATCACCACGCTGACAGGGCTTTTCTTTTCCGCCGGGGCCTCCTCGGAC
>JBJERT010000209.1:1707-2969 GCA_051882435.1 Faecalibacterium sp. | reverse complement strand
AGGATCTGTTCCGCCAGTTGTTGATAGTTTTTCGCCATTTTGATTTCTCCTTTTTTCTTTGAACCTTCGGCGGGAGATGTTCCGGACCATCGCCCCTTTCGCTGAGAAAAGGATAGCACAAAAAAGCGCATGAAATCAACAGTTTTGGTTTCAGCCTGTTTCAGGAAACAACGCTCGGAAGGCCGACCGGTGAAACAGAATGAAACGCCTTTCCGCACAGGGCGAAATAAAAAACACCGCCCTGTTCAGGACGGTGCGGAAGGAAATCGGTCACAGCAGGACCGCTTCGCCGGGGGCGGGTGCCAGCACCCGTTCGGGGTTTATCACATGGGCCGCCAGCGCAGCCGGATCGCCGTTGAAGGTGCTCCAGTCCGGCGCGTCCACGCTGCCCCAGTGGATGCACAGCAGCTTTGCCTCCGGGTAGGTGTTGGCCAGCCGGACAGCGCCCTCAAAGGTGATGTGCCATTCGTTGTCCGAAAAATCCAGCAGGATCATATCCGGCTGCGGCATTTCCAGATGGGAGGGCAGCAGCCTGGAATCGCCGGGCAGCCAGATGCTGCCGTCCGGGGTATCGAACCAGTACCCGCAGTAGTCCTTTTCCTCCCAGTGGCGGTAGCCCCACTTTTTGGAACCATTCTGCCAGTCGTGCTTGGCAGGGGTCAGGGTGGCGGTCACATTACCCACCGTAAATTTGTCCCCGATGTCATGGCCCGTGCCGGGCAGGCCCAGAGCCGTGATCTGTTCCGCAACATACTGCGGGGCATGGTAGCTGCCGCACACATCCTTTACATCCACGCAGCCGGAACGGCTGAAATGGTCGTTGTCAATGTGGGTGATGAGCAGCCCGTCCAGATGCGGCACCTGCCGGGGCAGAATGGGCATCTCGATCAGAAGCGGCATATCAAAATCCTGGAGAAGCGGGTCGATCATCAGGGTGGTGCCGCGGCTGTTGAGCAGCACCCCTGCATTCCCAAGCCATGTGACAGCGGTGTCCGAACGCTGTGCAAAATCCTCGCGGGACAGCTTGCGGGTCGGCCCGGGCATCACCTGTCCGCGGGCACTTTTGAAAAGCTCCATCATAAACCTCCTTGTGTGCGTTCCAAAGTTCCGAAATCCGACAGGAACAGTATAATCGTTGGCACAAATTAAAGCAATCGCCGCTGTTTCAGGTTGTTTCACAGAATGAGCCTTTTGCCCCCTCTCCAGTGAAACAGATTGGAACGCAATTTCTTGACCCTGTTTTTTCCGAAATCTATAATAAA
>JBJERT010000209.1:0-1607 GCA_051882435.1 Faecalibacterium sp. | reverse complement strand
AAGGAGATATCCCATCATGAAAACAACCGATCCAAAGCAGTTCGCACAGCAGAATGTGTTTGGGCTGGGGGCAGAAAATGCAGCCTATGCCCGGTATTTCATTGGGCAGTCGTATTTGAACCCGCTGACAAAACCGGAAGATGGGCTTTTTCTGGCAAACGTCACCTTTGAGCCGGGGTGCCGGAACAACTGGCACATCCACCACGCAAAAAAAGGCGGCGGACAGATGCTGATCTGCACCGCCGGTGAGGGCTGGTATCAGGAAGCGGGCAAAGCGCCGGTGTCCCTGATGGCTGGCACGGTCATCTGCATCCCGCCCGAGGTCAAACACTGGCATGGAGCAAAAAAGGACAGCTGGTTCTCCCACATCGCCATCGAGGTCCCCGGCGAGGAGACTTCCAACGAGTGGTGCGAACCGGTCACAGAAACAGAATACGAGCATTTGGAGGAGAACGGACATGAGTAAGAAACTGGTAGCTTATTTTTCGGCCAGCGGCACAACGAAAAAGGCCGCTGAACGTTTGGCGAAGGCGGCGGGCTCCGACCTGTTTGAGATCAGACCGGCTGTTCCTTATAGCAGTGCCGATCTGAACTGGATGGACAAAAAGAGCCGCAGCAGTGTGGAGATGGATGACCCCTCCTCCCGCCCGGAGATCGCCGGACCGCTCCCCAATATGGCAGACTATGATACGATATTCATCGGTTTTCCGATCTGGTGGTATGTTGCGCCTCGTATCATCGACACCTTTGTAGAGAGCTGCGTCCTTTCCGGCAAGACGCTGGTTCCATTTGCCACCTCCGGCGGCAGCGGTATGGGCGCAACAGTCGACGAGCTGAAGAAGCTCTGCCCGGGAGCAAACTGGAACGCCGGGAAAATGCTCAATCGCATCTCCGATACGGCGCTTGCGGATTGGGCCAACACATTTTAACGGAGGAAACGTTATGGATCTGAAAAAGACCGACCCGGAATTTGCGGAGCGCTTTTATCACTTTGCCTTCGACGAGGTGGTCAACGAAGAAAACCAGCAGCTGGATGCAGTGACCCGCTCTCTAGCGGTCCTTTCCGCTTTGATCGGCTGCGGCGGGGTGGACGCTTTTCGGGAAATGCTGCCCGCCGCGCTGGAAAACGGCGTCACGCCGGTCATGGTCAAGGAAGCTGTCTATCAAGCTGTGGATTATCTCGGCTACGGACGGACCCTGCCCTTTTTGAACGCGGCCAATGGATTTTTTGTACAGAATGGAATCGCTCTGCCCCTGCCCGGTCAGGCAACCACGACCATGGAGGACCGGCTGGAAAAGGGTGTGGAGGCCCAGGCCGCCATTTTCGGCGAACACATGAAAGAGGCGTGGAAGAAGGGCCACATCAACCGCTGGCTGGCCGCCAACTGCTTCGGCGACTTCTACACCCGCACCGGGCTGGACCTGAAGCAGCGGGAAATGCTCACTTTCTGCTTTCTCATGGCTCAGGGAGGCTGTGAGCCGCAGCTCATCGCCCACGCCAGAGGAAACATGAACCTGGGCAACGACAGGGATCTCCTCGTCCGGGTGGTATCCCAGTGCCTGCCTTATATCGGCTATCCCCGCAGCCTGAATGCCCTGAGCTGCAT
>JBJERT010000208.1:0-4969 GCA_051882435.1 Faecalibacterium sp. | reverse complement strand
GCGCCTTACTGTGTTAAACTGGAGCCACTTTCCATCCAGTTGAAATGCGTTGACGGGGAAAAATCGAATCTTCCTCTGCGTGCAGAGAGCTGCCGGGCGGTGCAAGGCAGTGCAGAGTCTTTCGTCTACTGGCCCCTGAGCGGCAAGGCTGAACTGACAGTAGGTCTTGACGGACGCCCACCGTTACAGGGGCAGCGATTCGCCTTTCATTTTCGGGGGGCCGATCGTGCAGAGTGGCCGCTGTGCGCGGCAAAGAGAGTGGTACCACGGGCCGCCTCGTAAAAGGACTTTTACAGGCTCTCGTCTCTCAAGGTTTTCGCCTTGATGAGACGGGAGCCTTTTTCACTGCGTATCTCGCAGACAGGAGGAAGTATAACACTTGTTTAGGAGGAAAAAGACGCCATGATGGACGCAACCAAGTACGCACCGGGATACTATCCCGCCCCCGCCGGCTATGACAGCTGGGTCAAGAAGGACCACATCGAGACCGCACCCGCCTGGTGCAGCGTAGACCTGCGCGACGGCAACCAGGCTCTGATCGTGCCGATGAGTCTGGACGAAAAGCTGGAGTTCTTCCAGATGCTGGTCAGGGTGGGTTTCAAGGAGATCGAGGTCGGCTTCCCCGCCGCCAGCGAGACGGAGTACGAGTTCCTGCGCACCCTCATCGAAAAAGACATGATCCCCGCGGACGTGACCGTGCAGGTGCTGACCCAGTGCCGCGACCACATCATCCGCAAGACCTTCGAGGCCGTCAAGGGCGCGCCCCGGGCGGTCATCCACTTCTACAACTCCACCTCGGTGGCCCAGCGGGAACAGGTGTTCCACAAATCCAAGGAAGAGATCAAGCAGATCGCCATGGATGGCGCCACGCTGGTCAAGCAGCTGAGTCAGGAATACGAGGGGAACTTCCTCTTTGAATACAGCCCCGAAAGCTTTACCGGCACGGAACCGGATTATGCCGTCGAGGTCTGCAACGCGGTGCTGGATATCATGCAGCCCACCCCCGACCGTCCCATGATCATCAACCTGCCGGTCACGGTGGAGATGAGCATGCCCCACGTCTATGCCAGCCAGATCGAGTACTGCTCCAAGCATCTGAAGTACCGTGACAGCGTGGTGCTCTCCACCCATCCCCACAACGACCGCGGCACCGGCGTGGCCTGCGCGGAGCTGGCCGTTCTGGCGGGCGCGCAGCGCATCGAGTGCTGCCTGTTCGGCAACGGCGAGCGCACCGGCAACGTGGACGCCGTGACGCTGGCCATGAACATGTACAGCCATGGCGTGGATCCCAAGCTGGATTTCTCTGATATGCCCTCCATCTGCGAGACCTATGAGCGAGTGACCCGGATGCACATCTACGAGCGCACCCCCTACGCGGGCCAGCTCGTGTTCGCGGCCTTCTCCGGCAGCCATCAGGACGCCATTGCCAAGGGCATGGCCTACCGCAAGGAGCGGGGCGAGCACCGCTGGACCTGCCCCTATATCCCCATCGACCCCCACGACATCGGCCGCACCTACGACGCCGACGTGATCCGCATCAACAGCCAGAGCGGCAAGGGCGGCATCGGCTTCGTGCTGGAGCAGAACTACGGCTACAACCTGCCCGCCAAGATGCGCGAGGCTCTGGGCTACAAGGTCAAGAGCGTATCCGACCACAACCACAAGGAGCTGAGCGCCGCTGAGGTCCTGCACATCTTTGAGGATTCCTTCCTCAACAAGGCGAAGCCTCTCGCGGTCGTGGAGGCTCACTTTGCGCAGGTCAACGGTATCACGGCCACTGTCACGCTGGAGATGAACGGCCAGCGCAAGGTCGTCACCTCGGTGGGCAACGGCCGTCTGGATGCCGTGGCCAACGCCATCCAGAGCGCCACCGGCATGGACTTCCATCTGGAGAACTATTCTGAGCACAGCCTGGACGAAGGCTCCACTTCCCGTGCGGCCTCCTACGTCGGCCTGGTCTGGGGCGACGGCAGCACCACCTGGGGCGCGGGCACCGACACCGATATCATCGTGGCCGGCATCCGTGCGCTGGTCAGTGCGATCAACAACAAGTAAACGATAAGGAGAGCGAACACCATGGGAATGACCCTGACTCAGAAGATCCTTGCCGCCCACGCGGGCCTCGCCGAAGTGAAGCCCGGCCAGCTCATCAACGCCAGACTGGACCTGGTGCTGGGCAATGATATCACGACCCCTGTCGCCATCAACGAGTTCGAGAAGGCCGGGTTCGACGGTGTGTTCGACAAGGAACACATCGCCATCGTTCTGGACCACTTTGTGCCCAACAAGGACATCAAGAGCGCGGCTCAGTCCAAGCAGTGCCGCGAGTTTGCGAACAAATATGACATCCTGAACTTCTACGATGTGGGCCAGATGGGCATTGAGCACGCGTTGCTGCCCGAAAAAGGCATCGTGACCGCGGGCGACTGCGTCATCGGCGCGGACAGCCACACCTGCACCTATGGCGCGCTGGGCGCGTTCTCCACCGGCGTCGGCTCCACCGACATGGCCGCGGGCATGGCCACCGGCATGGCGTGGTTCAAGGTGCCCTCTGCCATCCGGTTCGTGCTGAACGGCCAGCTCAGCCCCCGCGTCTCCGGCAAGGACCTTATCCTGCACATCATCGGCGAGATCGGCGTAGACGGCGCGCTGTACAAGTCCATGGAATTTACTGGCCCGGGCGTCGCCTCCCTGAGCATGGACGACCGTCTGTGTGTGTGCAACATGGCCATCGAAGCGGGTGCCAAGAACGGCATCTTCCCGGTGGATGATGTGACCAGAGCCTACCTCAGCGGCCGCAGCCAGCGCGAGCCGGTGTTCTTTGAGGCAGACCCGGATGCCGAGTACGAAAAGACCATTGAGATCGACCTGTCGGCGCTGGAGCCGACGGTCAGCTATCCCCATCTGCCGGAGAACACCCATCTGGCCAGCGAGGGTGCAGACATCCAGATCGATCAGGTCGTCATCGGCAGCTGCACCAACGGCCGTCTGGAGGACATGGAGGCCGCTTACAACATCCTCAAGGGCAGGCACATCGCCAAGGGTGTGCGCGGCATCATCATCCCCGCCACCATGGCCGTCTACAAAGAGTGCCTCCTGCGCGGCTGGACCGAAGCCTTCATTGACGCGGGCTGCGTGGTCTCCACGCCCACCTGTGGCCCCTGTCTGGGCGGCTACATGGGCATTCTGGCCGAGGGCGAGCGCTGTGTTTCCACGACCAACCGCAACTTTGTGGGCCGCATGGGCCACGTCAGGAGCGAGGTCTACCTCGCCTCTCCCGCCACCGCCGCGGCCAGCGCGCTGACCGGCCACATCACCGACCCGCGCACGGTCTGAGCTGAAAGGAGTCATGCTGTTATGAACGCGAAAGGTTCTGTTTTCAAATACCCGGACAACGTGGACACGGATGTGATCATCCCGGCCCGCTACCTCAACACGCAGGACGCCAAAGAGCTGGCCAGCCACTGCATGGAGGACATTGACAAGGAGTTCGTCAAAAACGTGCAGGACGGCGACGTGATGATGGGCGGCTGGAATTTCGGCTGCGGCTCCTCCCGTGAGCATGCGCCCCTGTGCATCAAGACCGCGGGCATCTCGGTCGTCATTGCGAAAAGTTTTGCCCGCATCTTCTACCGCAACAGCATCAACATCGGTCTGCCCATCATGGAGTGCCCCGAAGCGGCGGACGCCATCCGCGCCGGGGACGTGGTGAGCGTGGATTTCGACACCGGCGTCATCACCGACGAGACCACGGGCCAGAGCTTTCAGGCCGAGCCGTTCCCGCCGTTCATCCAGGAGATCATTGCCGCGGGCGGCCTGATGAAGTCCATCAAGGCCAAAGCATAAGGAGGGCGCACCCATGGAAAAAAACATTGCCGTCATCTGGGGCGACTGCTCCAGCCCCGAGATCGTCAAGCAGACCCTGCGCGTACTGGACCGCGTCGCGGAAAAGTATGGGCATGTGTTCCACTACACGGATGCCGCCATGGGCGGCGAGGCCATCGACAAGTATGGGGATCCTCTGCCCCAGCACGAGCTGGACAAGTGCCTTGCGGCGGACAGTGTGCTGCTGGGCGCAGTAGGCGGCCCCAAGTGGGAGGGCCTGCCCGGCCCCCAGCGGCCGGAAAAGGGTCTGCTGCGTCTGCGCGCGGGCATGGGGCTGTATTCCAACAACCGCCCGGCCAAGATCTGGCCGCAGCTGGCCCCGGCCAGCCCCCTCAAGCCTGAGATCGTGGCGAAGGGCATTGATTTTATCATTGTGCGCGAGCTGATCGGCGGCGTATACTTTGGTGAGCACAGGACCGAGACGCTGCCCAACGGCGAAAAGCAGGCCGTGGATCTGATGCCCTACTCGGAGCACGAGATCGAGCGCATCGGCCGCATCGGCTTCGAGACCGCGCAGAAGCGCCGCAAGAAGCTCTGCTGCGTGGACAAGGCCAATGTGCTGGACACCAGCCGTCTGTGGCGCTCCGTGATGCATCGCCTCCAGGCAGAGTACCCCGATGTGGAGTACAGCGAGATGTTCGTGGACAACTGCGCCATGCAGATCGTCAAAGATCCCAGTCAGTTCGATGTGATCGTGACGGAGAACATGTTTGGCGACATCCTGTCGGACGAGGCGTCCATGATCACCGGCTCCATCGGCATGATCCCCTCTTCCTCGCTGGGCGAGGGCACCCGCGGCCTCTACGAGCCGATCCACGGCTCTGCGCCCGACATCGCGGGCAAGGACATCGTGAATCCCACCGCGTGCATCCTCTCGGCCGCCATGATGCTGCGCTACTCCTTCGGCATGGCCGCGGAGGCCGACGATATCGAGAATGCCGTCAGCCGTGTGCTGGACAAGGGTCTGCGCACCGCCGACAACATGAGCGAGGGCTGCACCTGCCTGGGCTGCTCTGCCATGGGCGACGCGATCCTGGCGGAGATCTGACGACGGGGGTTTTGTTCCTTTTTTGAAAAAAAGGAA
>JBJERT010000207.1:0-5021 GCA_051882435.1 Faecalibacterium sp. | reverse complement strand
GTTCCTTTTTCTCGAAAAAGGAACAAAACCCCCGTTTCCTGCGGCAGAGAGGTTCCCCTCCACGCAGAAATATGATAGAATACTATCGTCGATACTTTCGTATGTAAAGGAGGCTGCGAGATGCTCAATCGTTTGCGCAAGCAACACCCGATCATTTATTGCATTTTGGCGGAGGTCCTGTTTTTGGCCCTGATGTTGGTGGGGGCGATGGTCGTCGGCTTTGGCCTGGTGCTGGCTGGCGTCGATATATTGGGGACAGACGAGTACCTGTTGAGCGCGATCCAGGAGCTGATAGGCGTAGCGGTGGCGGTCCTGCTCCTGAAGCGCACCGGGCGGCTGGGCCTTCTGCGCCGCCGGGGCTGCGGCTTTTTCAACGGCCTGCTGGTCGGGATGTATCCGCTGGTCCTTATTGCCAACTCGCTGGTCCAGAACGCGGCTCTGGCCCCGAGGGATCAGCCCATGATGCCGGCGGCGCACATCCTGCTGTTCCTGCTGTCCATGACGCTGGTCGGCGTCGCCGAGGAGTTTTTGTTCCGCGGGGTCGTTGCACAGACGTTGCTGGAGCACTTCGGCACAGACCGGGCTGGTGTGTGGAAGGCCTGTCTGCTGTCCGGTCTCATTTTTGGCGCGGGGCACCTGAGCAATCTGCTGGGCAGTGAGCCGTTCGGCGTGCTGATGCAGTCGGTGTTTGCTGCCTCGGTGGGCACCCTGTACGCAGCCATCTATTTCCGCACCGGGAACCTGTGGGTGACGGTCTTTCTCCACGCGGGCATGGATATCACGTCCATGCTCATCGGCGGCCTGTATGGTACATTCACCGTAGCGGAAGCCGTCAGCACCTATGACGCGACGATGCTGCTCTCGGTGCTGCTTTATCTGATCCCCACTGCCGTGCTGCTGCGCAAAAAGAAGCTGGGAGAAGTACAGCTCTATTCCCATTGGGCGCCGTCAGACGCACCCCAGCATTGATACAGAAAGACCGGGCCGGAAGGAATGCCTCCTTCCGGCCCGGTCTTGTTTACGTTTCGTTATTCATAGTCGATGGGCAGAGTGGGCAGGCCGTTCAGCTCCAGCCCGGCGGTGTGCCCGGCCATGTACTGATAATATCCCTGCGCCGCGATCATGGCTCCGTTGTCGCCGCAGAATTTCAGCTCCGGCAGGTAGACCTTTGCCCCCAGCTTCTGCGCGCCGTCGTTGACGAGCTGGCGCAGGCGGCCGTTGGCGGCTACGCCGCCCGCCAGACAGACCTTTCTGGCCCCAGTGTCGGCAGCGGCAAGCAGCAGCTTCTCGGCAAGGATGCCCGCGATACGCTCCTGAAAGCTGGCCGCGAGGTCCGGCACTCGCAGCTCCTCGCCCTTCATGCGGGCAACATTCACCTCGTTGAGCACGGCAGTTTTGAGGCCGGAAAAGCTCACGTTATACTTGCCCTCCACATGCGGCACAGGCAGCCGGTAGGCTTTGGGGTCGCCGGTGCGGGCAGCAGCGGCGACGCTCGGCCCGCCGGGATAGGGCAGACCCAACGTGCGGGCCACTTTATCAAAGGCTTCGCCCGCCGCGTCGTCCACGGTGCGGCCCAGAACGCGGTAATGGGTGTGGTCTGTGACCTCTACGATATGGCTGTGGCCGCCGGAGGCCACCAGACACAGGAAGGGCGGTTCCAGCTCGGGGTGGGTCAGGTAGAGCGCAGCGATATGGCCGCGCAGGTGATGCACCGGCACCAGCGGCTTGCCCGCCGCGTAGGCCAGCCCCTTGGCGAAACTGACCCCCACCAGCACCGCGCCGATGAGACCGGGCGCAAAGGTGACGGCGACTGCGTCCACCTCGTCGATGGTCTTTCCCGCGTCGGCCAGGGCCTTTTTGACCGCGGCGCTGATAAATTCGCAGTGGCGGCGGCTGGCGATCTCCGGCACTACGCCGCCATAGAGCGCCTGCTCCTTCACGCTGGTGGCGATGACGTTGGACAGCAGCTTTCTGCCGTCCTCCACCAGTGCGGCGGCGGTCTCGTCGCAGGTGGATTCGATGCCTAATACGATCATATCAGTGCGCCTCCAGCCAGTTCTTGCCGATGTGGATCTCCGTATCCAGCGGGACCGCATAGTGGACGCAGCCCTCCATCTCCTCCCGCAGGATGACGGCGGCGCGCTCGGCTTCGGCCTCCGGGGCCTCTACGATCAGCTCGTCGTGGACGGTCAGGATCAGGCGGCTCTCCATCTTTTCCTCCCGCAGACGCCGCCAGACCCGCACCATCGCCAGCTTGATGACATCGGCGGCGGTGCCCTGGATGGGGGTGTTGCGGGCCATGCGCTCGCCGCTGGACCGCACCTGATAGCTGGTGCTGGAAAGCTCCGGCAGCGCGCGGCGGCGTCCGAACAGCGTAGAGACATACCCGCATTCCTTCGCCTCGGCAATGGTCTTGTCCATGTAGGCATTGACTTTGGGGTAGGCAGAAAGGTAGCTCTTGAGGAAGGCGTCCGCCTCCTTGACCGAGATGTTCAGGTCTTTGGACAGGCTGTAGGCGCTCTTGCCGTACATGATGCCAAAGTTCACGGCCTTGGCCGCGGAACGGAGCACGGGGGAGATCAGCTCCACCGGCATCCGGTAGATCTTCGAGGCCGTGTCACGGTGGATATCCTCTCCCGAGAGGAAGGCCTGCTGCATGTTCTGGTCGCCGGTGACGTGGGCCAGGATGCGCAGCTCGATCTGGCTGTAATCCGCGTCTACCAGCACCCAGCCGGGCCGCGCCACAAAGTAGGCGCGCAGCTGGCTGCCCAGACGGGTGCGGATGGGGATGTTCTGAAGATTGGGATTGTCCGAGGAAAGCCGCCCCGTGCGGGCTTCGGTCTGGTTGAAGGTGGTGTGGATGCGCCCGTCCGGGCCGATGACCTTGAGCAGGCCGTCCACATAGGTGGAGCTGAGCTTCTGGTATGCCCGATATTGCAGGATATCGTTCACCAGCGGATAGTTCCGCAGAGACTCCAGTGTCTCCGCGTCGGTGGACCAGCCGCGCTGGGTCTTTTTGCCGTGGGGCAGGCCGAGCGTCACAAAGAGCATTTCGCCCAGCTGCTTGGGGCTGTTGGGGTTGAAGGTCTCGCTGCCGGTCTCCTGATGGATGCGGTCCAGCACACGCTCCAGCTCGGCCCGCATCCGCACGCCGAATGCCTCGATGCCTTCCCGGTCGACCAGCACGCCGGTGCGGGTCATGTCCGCCAGCACCTGCGCCAGCGGGAACTCGATCTCATTGTAGAGCATGTCCTCGTCCCGGGCAGTGACCTCAGCCTTGAGGCGTCGGAACAGGTCGGTCAGGCTTCCGGCGTCCGGCCACTCGCTGGAGGTGAAATTCGGCTCCGCATGGTAGCTGGCGGCCAGGACGTTTACCTGATAGCGGTAGGCGGCAGGGTCCAGCAGATAGGCGGCGAGCTTGCCGTCCCAGACGATGCTGCTGCCCCAGCCCCCGGCTGCCATGGCCCGCGCGTAGAGCGGAGCGGAATCAAAGACGTCCAGTGTCACGGCAGGATCGTCCAGCAGCCGGAGAAGGTCCGCTTCTTCCAGCGGATAGACCGTCTCGCCCTGCACAGCGTACCAGTGCTCCGGCTGGGTGATGACGTGGCGGACGCCCTGCTTGGTGTAGACCGCGGGGCGCAGCGAGACCAGATAATGCCCGGCGGGCTTTTCGGGCAGCGGCGCGACCGTCCCTTCCGGCAACGGCGCCTCGCTGGGAGCCGGAGCGGGCTGCATGCCGTCCAGCCCCAGGCGGGTGACGAGCGATTGGATCTCCAGCTCCTGCAAAATGCGCACGGCGTCGCGCTTGTCTCCCTCGCCCACGCGGTAGGCGCCTTCGGCGGTGTCGATGGGGGCGTCGGTGCGGATGGTGCCCAGTGTGCGGCTCAGCTCGGCCTGTTCGCGGAAGGCCAGAAGGCTGTCGCGCTGGCGGGGCTTGATGAAGGGGTCGTCGATGTTCTCATAGACGCCATCCAGAGAGCCGAACTTCTGGATCAGAGCGATGGCCGTTTTTTCGCCGATACCGCGCACACCGGGGATGTTGTCCGAGGCGTCCCCCATCAGGCTCTTGACCTCGATGAGCTGGCGGGGCTGAACGCCGTATTTCTCCACCACCGCGTCCACGTCCATGGTCAGCGTCTTGCTGCGGCCCATGTAGGAGGAAGCCAGCAGCACCGTGGTGTTCTCGCTCACGAGCTGGAGGCTGTCGCGGTCGCCCGTGGCCAGAAAGCAGTCGTCCTGCCGGGCCGTGCAGGCCGCGGCCAGCGTGCCCATGATGTCGTCGGCCTCCCAGCCCTCGGCGGAGACCAGGCGATAGCCCAGATCGGACAGGATGCGCTTGAGCACCGGCATCTGGTCCGCCAGCTCCGGGGCCATGCCGTGGCGGGTGGCCTTGTAGCCCTCGTACATCTTGTGGCGGAAGGTGGGGGCGCGCATGTCGAAGGCGACTGCCACCTCGTCCGGCTGGCATTCTTTGAGCAGGGCGAGCAGGATATTCAGAAAGCCGTAGATGGCGTTGGTATAGCGGCCGTCCTTGGTGGTCAGCAGCTTGATCCCGAAAAAGGCCCGGTTGGCGATGCTGTTGCCGTCAATGACCAGTAAACGCATAAGTGTAAAACCTCCAAAGCATCAATTCATACGTTCTCAGTATACCACAAATCCGCCTGTGCGGGGCGCTTTTTGCGAAAATTCTGCCTGTGCGCCCCTCAAAAAACGCCGCCGGCCGAAAAAAGGCCCGCGCCGGAAGCTCCGGTGCGGGCGGCGAGTGAGGCTTATTCTTCGATGCGGATGGCGTTCACGGGACAGGCCGCGGCGGCATCAGCGGCCTGCGGGACCTCTTCCGCCGGGATCTCGCCGGGAATGGCGACCGCCAGCGTGCCCTCCATGGAATAGACCTCCGGGCACAGGCCCGCGCACTGCGTGCAGCCGATGCACAGTTCGGGATCAACGTATGCTTTCATGCCAAACTACCTCCTGTTCGGGTGTGATGGACGTTAGTTTTGCCCGCGGGAGGGTGGATATAC
>JBJERT010000206.1:2769-5028 GCA_051882435.1 Faecalibacterium sp. | reverse complement strand
AACAGCGCTATACTATCCCGTAACCTATCCATTGCGGCAAAAAGAAGGGAGGAAAGGGAATGTTCCGTCAGCCTCTGGTGCGGTTTTTGAGCCGCATCCTTAACCGTGCTTCCATTACGGTCGTGCTGGTTCTGGCGCAGGTGGCCTGGCTGCTGTGGGCCTTTTTCTGGCTGGCAGCCGGGAGAGTATGGGTCAACGCTGCGCTCAATCTGCTGAGCATCATCATTGCGCTGTACCTCGTGCGCAAGGACGAGACCAGTGCCTATAAAATCGGCTGGATCGTGCTCATTGCGATCCTTCCGCTTCTGGGCGGGGCGATGTATCTGCTTTTCGGCAATAAACGCCCGGCGCGCTGGCTGAGAGAGCGCATGGAGGCCGTGGAGCAGGAACACCGCACGCTTTTGCTCCAAAATCCGGCGGAGAACGCATCTCAGACCGCGGGACTGGATACCGTGAGCCGCAGCCTCAGCCGATATATTGCCCAGTACGGCCCATATCCGCCCTGGAGCGGTACCGCTGCGCGCTACTATGCCTGCGGCGAGGAGATGTACCCCGCACTGCTGGCGGATCTGGAACGCGCAGAGCGGTTCATTTTTCTCGAATTTTTTATCATTCATCCGGGCCGGATGTGGGATGGCATCGAGGCGATCCTGCGCCGTAAAGCGGCACAGGGCGTGGATGTACGGCTCATCTATGACGACTTTGGCAGTCTGCTCACGGTGCCCACGGATTTTGTCGTGCGCATGGAGCGCAGCCATATCAGGTGCATCCCTTTCAACCCGGTGGTCCCGCTGGTCTCGCTGGTGATGAACCATCGTGACCACCGCAAGATGGTGGTCATCGACGGCACCATCGCCTACACGGGCGGCGTGAATCTGGCGGATGAATACATCAACGCGGAACAGCGCTTTGGCTATTGGAAGGATGCGGCCCTGCGTATCGAAGGCGCGGCGGCGTGGAATTTCAGCGTGATGTTCCTGAACTTCTGGAATTCCTTCCGGCCCACAGAAAAGGACTATTCGCTGTTCTCCCCGGACCCGGCAGTTTGCTCGCACATCCAGCCGGACGGCGTCGTTCAGCCCTATGCAGACAGCCCGCTGGATGAGGAGCCGCTGGCGGAAACGCTCTATCTGGATATCCTGGCGCAGGCCCAGAGCTACGTTTACCTCTACACGCCCTATTTCGCAGTGGGGGAGAGCCTGCTGGATGCGATGCGCTGTGCGGCCAAGCGCGGCGTAGATGTGCGGCTGGTGGTTCCGGGCATCCCTGACAAAAAGCTGGTCTATCGCCTCACACGGTCGTACTATGTGCCGCTGCTGCGTGCGGGGGTCCGGGTCTATGAGTATAGTCCCGGATTTCTCCACGCAAAATGCTGCGTCAGTGATGACCGCGCGGCCATTGTGGGCAGCATCAATCTGGATTACCGCAGCCTGTATCTGCACTTTGAATGCGGCGTTCTGCTTTTGGAGAACAGTCAGGTGTCCGCTCTGCGGGAGGATGTGCTGGCCACGGTCGCAGTCAGCAGGGAAGTGAGCCTTTCGGACTGCCATACCAGCATCCCCGGCACCTTGCTGGACAGTGTCCTGCGCCTGCTCAGCCCTCTGATGTAGAAAAATCGTCTTTTGCCCGGGCCTGCAAAAAAGGATGCAGACCCGTTTATTTTTGCCTTTTTATCGGATCTCTGACGGTGGGCACGCTCCTGCTTCTTCGGGGCGCAGCCCCCGCGCGCGGAAGCGCGCAAAAGGTGGCCGCTCTATTTCCGTCGGCCATGGAAACCTTCTGCAAAACGCGGATGCGTTTTGCGATCAAAAAGTTTTTCGGTTCCTTTTTTCAAAAAGGAACAAAACGCAGCCCCCGTCTCTGCCGGGAAAAAACTATACTTTTCCAGGCAGTTGTGCTATACTATAAACTGCCTGAATATGCGGGCAGATTGCTGTTTTCCAGCCGAAAGACTGACCAGATAGAGGCAAGAGAAAGGAATTGGATTGTTATGGCACAAAATGACATTGGCATTGATCTCGGCACGACCACCATCATTATCGCGCAGGAAGGCAAGGGCGTGGTCCTCAACCAGCCCAGCGTCGTAGCGGTGGATACCCGTAAGAACTCCGTGCTGGAGGTAGGCGACAAGGCGCTGGCGATGGTGGGACGTACGCCGAATTATATCTCCGCGACCTTCCCGCTCAAGGACGGCGTTATCAGCGACCACACCATGACCCGCGAGCTGATCAGCCGCTTCGTCAATCAGGTGTACAGCTC
>JBJERT010000206.1:0-2669 GCA_051882435.1 Faecalibacterium sp. | reverse complement strand
GTGCGCGTGGCGGGCAACCACTATGACGACGAGATCCTGAAGCATGTGCGCAATAAGTACAGCATTGCGATCGGTCAGCGTACCGCGGAAGAACTGAAAAAGCACGTTGCCTGCTGTCCGCAGAAGGCTGACTTCGATGAGACGATGGAGATCAAGGGCCGCAGCCTGCTCACCGGCCTGCCGGTGCGCGTGAACGTCTCTACCAGCGACCTCTACGAGCCGGTCATGATGCTCAGCGAGCAGATCGGGACAGCGGCACATCAGGTCCTGGAAAAGACCCCGCCCGAGCTGGCAGGCGATATCTATCGCAATGGCGTTGTGCTGACGGGCGGCGGCGCACAGCTCCATGGTCTGCCGGAATACCTCAGCCAGGAGCTGAAGGTGGATGTGGTGGTCTCGCCCGACCCGGTCAACTGCGTTGCGCTGGGCACCGCCATGAGCCTGAGCATCGGCGACAAGCTGGAGACCGGCTTTACGGATGCCACTCCCCGTATCGGACGCCATTGAGGCAGAGGGCAACAATTCTCCATTGATTTGCACCAACTCGACGGGGCGATTTTTGGCTTGATTTGTTGAACGCGGCCAAAAAATACGCTATAATAGCTTCTGAAATGGGATTTGCGTGTGCTCAGCTGCGGCGTTTTGCGCCGCGCGCTGTGCCGCGCTGACCGAAGGCCGCGGCGGGGGAGCCGATGCGCAGATGCCGCTGCGGAATATGATACATAGGAGGAAAACCATGGATCTGGGTTATGATGTGATCGTTACGATCACCGGCATCGCGCTCGTGTTTCTCATCCTCGTGCTGCTGATGGCCATTATCACGCTGGAAGGCAAGGTCTTTGGCGCGCTGAATGCGAAAAAGGCGGCGGCCAAGGCTGCCGCGTCCACGCCCAAGGCGCCCCCTGCCGCAAAGCCTGCGGCTGCGTCGGCTCCGGCCCCGGCCCCCGCCCCTGAAGTGGAGCAGGGCATCCCCGGCGAGGTGGTCGCTGCCATTGCCGCGGCCATTCACGCGCTGGGCGGCGGTAAGTATACGCTGAGGGCGGTGCGCCGCGGCGCCAACAACTGGGGCAAGGCGGGCGTCAATGACACCACCGCACCCTTTTGACACAGGAGGAAGAACATGACACAGTTTATTGATACTCTGGTCGGTATTTTCCAAAGCTCCGGTTTTGCGCAGTTCACCGAACCGGGCGGCTGGCTGTACGCGGTGATGATCTGCGTGGGCTGCTTTCTGCTTTATCTTGCCATTGTCAAGGAATTTGAGCCGCTGATCCTGCTGCCCATGGCGTTCGGCATGATCCTGGCGAATCTCCCGGGCAGCGGCATCATCCATATGCAGTATTTCGTCGGCGACGGTCTCCAGCATCCCATGTGGACCGAGATCCTGAACAATGGCGGTCTGGCGGACATGCTGTACATGGGCGTCAAACTGGGCATCTACCCGCCGCTGATCTTCCTGGGCATCGGCACCATGACCGATTTCGCGCCGCTGATCTCCAATCCTAAGAGCCTGCTGCTGGGCGCGGCCGCACAGTTTGGTATTTTTGGCACCTATCTGGGCGCCCGTCTGCTGAGCGCCAGCGGTCTGGTGGATTTCACCGCCAAGCAGAGCGCGGCCATCGCCATTATCGGCGGTGCCGACGGCCCGACGGCTATTTTCGTTACCTCGCGCCTTGCGCCGGAGCTGCTGGGCAGCATCGCCGTGGCAGCGTATAGCTACATGGCACTGGTCCCGGTCATCCAGCCGCCCATCATGAAGGCGCTGACCTCCAAAAAGGAACGTACCGTCGTCATGAAGCAGCTTCGGACGGTTTCCAAGACCGAGAAGATCATCTTCCCCATCATGGTCACGATCGTGGTCTCTCTCATCGTGCCGGATGCCGCCGTTCTGGTCGGCATGCTGATGCTGGGCAACCTGATGAAGGAATGCGGCGTTGTGGATCGTATCCAAAAGACCGCAGGCAATGAGCTGATGAATATCATCACCATCTTCCTGGCTCTGTCGGTCGGCTGCACCACCAGCGCCAATACCTTCCTGAATGCACGTACGCTGTTCATCATCGTGCTGGGTCTGATCGCTTTCTCCTTTGGTACGGCAGCCGGTGTGCTGTGCGGCAAGCTCATGTATCTTGCCACGGGCGGCAAGGTCAACCCCCTGATTGGTTCGGCTGGCGTTTCCGCTGTTCCGATGGCGGCCCGTGTTTCCCAGAAGGTGGGCCAGAGCGAGAACCCCCAGAACTTCCTCCTGATGCACGCCATGGGCCCCAACGTGGCCGGCGTTATCGGTTCTGCGGTGGCAGCGGGTATCCTCATCAATATCTTTGGTTAAACGGAAAGCGCCGCAGCGCACAAAAGCCTGCGGTGCTTTTGCATTGCTCTTTTGAACGGGCTGGTACGCGTGTACCGGCCCGTTTTGTGTAGACGGGGGTTTTGTTCCTTTTTCGAGAAAAAGGAACTGAAAAAGCTTTTCAGTCGCAAAACGCATTCGCGTTTTGCAGAGGGCTTTGTAGTAGCCGGAAGTCGGGCGGCCAGCGTTTGCGCGCTCCCGCGCGCGGGGGCTGCGCCCGCGTTGTAGTAGAGCACTGCTTAAAATAACGCGGAAATTTCCGACTGTGTCAAAGCCTCCCTCCATGAGGGAGGTGGCATCGCGAAGCGATGACGGAAGGAGT
>JBJERT010000205.1:0-5063 GCA_051882435.1 Faecalibacterium sp. | reverse complement strand
AAAAAGGAACAAAAATCCCCGTCTCATCCCTGCACAGCAGGTTCCTCCAGACGCTGGCGGGCCACCAGCTCGGCAAAAAAGCCGTTCTGCGCGATCAGCTCGTCGTAGGTCCCGTCCTCAAGGATGCGGCCCTGGTCCAGCACAAGGATGCGGTCGCACTGGCGGATGGTGGACAGCCGGTGAGCAATGACGATGCGGGTGCATTTGAGCTTGTCCAGCGACTCCGACACCTTGCGCTGGGTGATGTTGTCCAGCGCCGAGGTGGCCTCATCAAAAATGAGAATCTTCGGCTTGGGAGCCACGGCGCGGGCGATCATCAGGCGCTGGCGCTGCCCGCCCGAAATGCCGCCGGCCCCCTCCGAGATCATGGTGTGCATGCCCATCGGCATCTGGCGGATGTCCTCGGCGATGCCAGCCAGCTCGGCGGCCTCCCACGCTTCTTCCAGCGTCAGATCGGGGGCGGAAATGGCGATGTTCTCAAAAATGCTGCCCCGGAACAGCTTGCCGTCCTGCGTCACGGTGCCGATGGAGCGGCGCAGAGACCGCAGGTCCAGCGAGGCAAGGTCGTGGCTGTCGTAGTAGACCGCTCCCTTCTGCGGCGTTTCGAAGCCCAACAGCAGACGCACCAGCGTGGATTTTCCGCAGCCGGTCCGGCCCACGATCGCCACATACTGCCCCGGCTGGATGCGCAGGGACAGGTCGTCGATGACCAGCGGCATGATGTCGTTGTAGCGAAAGGAGATGTGGCTCAGCTCGATGCGGCCGGACAGACGGGTGACGAACTGCTTGTCCGCGGTGATCTCCGGTGCGGCCTCGAGGATGGGCTTGGCCATCTCCAGCACCGGACGGATGCGCGCCGCGCTCAGGGCGATGCTCACCGTGGAGAGGAACGCCCCCGATACCATGCCATAAGCGGTTGTAAAAGCATAATATTCCGCCACCGAAAGCCCGCTCCTGACCGCGCTGAAATACATGACCAGATTGCTCAGCAGGGAAATGGCGGTGCTGACCGTGCTGCCCAGCAGCAGGAGCAGCGGTAGGTCGTAGGTGTGCTTGACCTCTTTGGTGTACAGCCGCACCCAGCGCGTAAAAGCCCGCTTTTCGGCGCCGGAGAGCTTGAGCTTCTGGATACCGGAAATAAGACTGTACGTCATGCCGTTCTTTTTGCTGGAGATGTTCATGGCCTCCCGGTCCTCCCGCATCTGGAGCACCGAGTTCAGCGCCGCGACCGCCACCGTGAGAGCCGTCATGCACAGGGCCGGGATGACCAGCGAGGGCGCATAGACAAAGACCTGCGTGATATATACCAGAGAAAACACCGAGGTCAGGCCCGTTACCAGGAACGTGGAGGACAGCGTGGAACACAAAGAGTTGATGTACTGCGCCCGGGTGGAAAGGTCGCCCGCGCTGTACTGGCGGAAAAAGTTCGCGGGCAGCGAAAGGATGCGCGCCATGGTGGCCGCCTGCACCGAGATCTCCATCTGGGTGTTGATGCTGTTGGTGACCATGCTCTTGATGGCGCCGAACAGCAGGGAGCTGATGCTCACGCAGATGGAGAACACCGCAATGGCCCCCAGCAGACGGGGGCTGCCGCTGGGCACCACTTTGTTATAGATCAGATAGGTGATCTTCGGCGATATCATGCCGATGAGCGTGGTAAGGAGCATCAGGAGCAGCAGTTCCAGCCGGGTGGAGAGGGGAACGCACTCGATGATGTAGCGGAGCAGGTCCGGGATGCCCAGCTTTTTCTGGGGAAACGGCCGGTAGAAACAGATGGCCTCCTCCTTCAGTTCTCCCTCGTTCCGCGCGTTCAGGTCCACCCGCCTGCGGGCAGTCGGATCATAGTAGTGGTAACCGCGGACCTTGTTGGGCAGCAGGGCCACCGGAGTGCCGTCCTGCTTGAAGCCCAGCATCGCGCCGATGGCGTCCCGGTACCAGCCCGGCTCCAACTGGACCTTGCGGCGCATCATGCCGTAAGGGCGGCAGAGGTATTCCAGCTCGTCGTCCAGTGAAGCAAGGCCGACGGGCAGTTCACGCATTTTGATATGATAATACCCCAGCACCGACTCGATGGCGTTTTTCCGCCGCTCGTCCTCGTCGGCTGACGCCGTGCTGTGCCGCTGGGTGGCCGCGGCGATCAGATCCTGCATGGCGTCGGAAAAGGCCGTGTCATCGGCCCGGCGGCGCTGCTTGAGTTGTTCTTCGTAGATCCCCACAGGAATGCCTCCCTTATTCGTTCGTGACCAGCTCGGTGTAGCGGCCGCCCCGGGCCATCAGCTCCTCGTGGGTGCCGCGCTCGACTACCACGCCCTTGTCCAGGACCAGGATCTCGTCGCAGTCGCGGATGGTGGAGAGCCGGTGGGCGACCACGATGCAGGTGATCCCCCGGTCACGGATGGATTTGACCACCTCGTATTCCGTCCGGGCGTCCAGCGCCGAGGTGGCCTCGTCCAGGATGAGGATGGTGGGGTCCTGCGCCAGCACACGGGCGATCTCCAGCCGCTGGCGCTGGCCGCCGGACAGGTCACGGCCGCCCTCGGTCAGCTTGTACTGATAGCCGCCGTCGCGCTGCATGATATCGTTGTGGAGCTGGGCGTCCCATGCGGCCAGGATGACCTCGAAGTCCTCGATGGAGTCGTCCCACATGCGGATGTTGTTGGCAATGGTGTCCTCGAACAGAACGATGTCCTGATCCACCACCGCCAGCGAGCCGGTGAGCTGGTCGTGGTCGATGCTGCTCAGCGGTCGGCCGTCAAACAGGATCTCGCCGCTCCATGGCTGGTAGAGGCCGGAGATGAGCTTTGCAAGGGTGGATTTTCCGCAGCCGGAGGCACCCACCAGCGCAACGCGGCTGCCGGGCTGAAGCGTAAGGTTGAAGTCCTGAATCAGCGGCGGGGACAGCCGCGAATAGCCAAAGGTCACGTTCCGCAGCTCGATCTGGCCGGACAGCTTTTCAAAGGGCCGATCGGGGGGCGTGGGGTCCTGCTGTTCATAGCAGGGGTCCGAGGGGTACTGCATCACGTCCTCGATGCGTTCCATGGAGGTGCGCATCTCCTGCAAGGTCTGCCCGGCGGAGATGAGGGTGCCGGCCGGGGCGGAAAAGGCACTCAGATAGCCCTGGAATGCGCCGATCATGCCGACGGTGAAGGAACCGTGCATGGCGTACCATACGCCCATCATCGTGATGGCAGTGCTGCACAGGGTGGACACGATGGAAGGGACCAGACCCAGATACTGGTCGATGCGGGCAAACTTCATCTGCTGGGCGTTGACGCTGGCCTGATACCCGGCCCACCGGGCAAAAAAGCCGTTCTCCGCGCCGCTGGCCTTGATGGTCTCGATCATCTCGATGCCGGACACGGTGGCGCTGGAGAGCTTGCCCGCGTCCCGCATCTGTACACGGGTCAGGTTGACGCGCTTTTCGGAAATGATGCGGGACAGCAGCAGATTGACCGCGATGGATACCATGCCCACCAGCGTCATCTGCCAGCTGTACCGGATCATGACTACAAGGTAAAACACCATCATCAGGCTGTTGAGCAGCAGCGGGGCAAAGGTGTTGACCAGCGAGTTGGCGACGCGGGCGTTCTCCTCCTGCCGGTTCTGGATGTCGCCCGCCATGCGCTGGGAGAAAAAGGTCAGGGGCAGATGCAGCACTTTCCACAGGTAGGAAGTGTTGCCGACCACGGCGAATTTGGCGTTGATCTTGTTGGAATACAGCGCATCCACGCCGTCGATGAAGATGAGCAGACAGGAGAATACCGCCAGCGCAGCCATAAAGGGCAGGAACCACTCAGGATTCTGCCCGGTCAGCAGGCGGTCCAGAAAAATACGGGAGAAGGCCGGCTGGATGACCTCCAGCAGCGAGGAAATAATGGTGCACAGGATCACAAACGCGACCGCTTCTCCCGCGCCCCGCAGACGGCTGCGGGCAAACGCAAGGGTGCTTTTGGGTTTGCCGCCGGGCACAAAGGCCTCGCCCGGCTCGATCATCAGGCAGATGCCGGTGAACGAGCGGTCAAATTCCTCCAGCGTCACGCTGACCGTGCCGCGGGCAGGGTCGTTGAGCACAGCCCTGTCCTTGCGGAACCCGTCCAGCACCACAAAGTGGTCCATGTTCCAGTGCACGATGCAGGGGAATTTTCCGCTTTTGCGCAGCGCCTCCGGCTCATAGCGGAAGCCTTTGGCAACAAAGCCGTAGCTGCGGGCGGCCAGAAGTACATTTTTGGCATTGGAGCCGTCGCGGGACACGCCGCAGTCCACCCGCACCTGTTCCAGCGGGATCCATTTGCCATAGTACGCCGCGACCATGGCAAGACAGGCCGCGCCGCATTCCAGCGCCTCCATCTGCATGATGACCGGGACCTTCGCCACGCCGGAGGTCAGGGGCTGCTTGATCTTGCTGTTCTGTTTCATGGCGTTCCTCAGTTGAACACAAAGGTCTTGGGGGCGATGCTTTCGGTCACGATCTCGGCGGGGTATACGCCGTCCTCCACGGCTCGGCCATCCAGCGCGGCCTCATAGACCCATTCGCCGCTCTGGATGCTGCCAACGTGCAGCGCATAGGCGCTGAAGCTCTCGTCCGCCGCCACGGGGTCGGCCGGGATCTCGGTGATGGTGTAGGTGCTGCCGTCCAGAGTGACCTCCATGCCTTCGTGGACCTGCCCGATGTCGGCCTCCCGGATGTAGCAGATCAGGCGTCCCTCGTCGCAGACAGCCGCTGCCTGCAAAACCGTGTCCAGCCGCCCCAGCACGCCCCACACGCAGGTGCCCAGCAGCAATAAGATCGCTGCCGCCAGCGCCATCCACATGGCAGGGGAGCTGACCCGGAGATAATCGCCCAGCTGGTCCGGGCTGGAGATCTGCTCCAGCGGCTTTTTTCGGAAAAGGTCGTCTCTCATCTGGTTCACACTTTCTGCGGGGCTTGCCCGCACGTTGGTAGGATATGGGACCATTATAATATAGTTGCCCAAAGAAAACAAGGACTGGCACCGCGCCGCAGTCTGAGAACGAAACGGGGGTTTGTTCCTTTTTCGAGAAAAAGGAACCGAAAAAGCTTTTCA
>JBJERT010000204.1:5823-22888 GCA_051882435.1 Faecalibacterium sp. | reverse complement strand
AGGAAATGATGCTGTATACCGAACTTCAATCCGCTGTTCATGCGATGATCCAGCGTCTGGAATATAGTTTCACCTTCAACCCCAGCCTGCTCATCAGTCCGAAGCGAAAACAGCAGGTCGGAAAAATTCTGGAAGAAGCCGAAAGATACATCTGGAGAATCAAGGAGGAAATGCGATGCGCCTGAAAGAAAAGAATGATCCGTTCATTGGTTTCAATCCACCGTACCAGCTCATGGTGATCCATAGCAGCAAGCTGGTCTATCCCCGTGAACTGTACCAGCGTGGTATCCAGCGCAGCCGTGTAGAACGGATCGCGGCTAACTTCAACGAGTATATTGCCAACGAACCGAAAGTCAGTTTCCGCAACGGAGAGTATATCGTCACAGACGGACAGCATACCATCGAAGGTCGTATCCTGCGCAACTGCGGAAAAGACCTTCCGATTCTCTGCAAGGTGTATACAGGTCTGACGGCACAGCAGGAAGCCCTGCTCTTTGCCGAGCAGAATGGTTTTTCCGCTCCGCTGTCAGCGGGCATCAAGCTTCGTGCCAGAGTCTTTGGGGGTGATGAAGTATCCACGGCCTTTCTCGCTGCAACCAATCGGGTTGGGCTGGTACTTGATTACAACCAGCAGATAAGCGATTACCGCATCGGCTGCGTGAATACAGCGTTCCGGCTGTATAAGAGGATGGGGGAGCCGCTTTACTGCGAAACCCTGCGGCTCATCGTAGAAGCATGGGAAGGTAAACCGGATTCGCTCCGTGCATCCGTTCTTCGGGGCATGATGCACTTCGTGGAGCTGTATCACGGAGAGTTCAGCGAGGAACGTCTGATCCATGCACTGCGCGGCATTCATCCGATCGATATTTATCGCATCGGACAGGATAATCCTGCGAAGCTGCCGGGGTGGAAGAAATATGTTTTCCCGATCTACGCGGCATACAACGGCAAGTGCAGAAAAGATGCTTTGCCGATGAAATTCTGATCTTTACAGGCATCCATCTTTTTCAGGTGAGGGGCAACTGCACGGCGCGGATGCCCCTCACTACATATAAAACGCATACTAACGTTACTTTTTCAAAAGAGAGGTCGTGCTATGATCCTTCGTGATATTGTTTCCGTAGAAAAAGATCGCTATATCGTCAATGGCTGCAAAGTCCGGGTCACTTACTCGGAGGATGGGGAAGATATGGAAATCCTTCAGCGGATGATCCATGATACACTCCGACCGGAGTACAGAGAGGCCAACTGAATCGGCATCCTTGTGATGAAAAGCATTCTATAATAAAATGACGATGAGGACGCTGCAGCTCCTTGTGAAAGATGATGTGCGCACAGGATCGTCATTTTCAGGATTTACACAGGAAGAAAAACAATGAAAAAGAGAGTATATACCTTATACCGCGTTTCGACTATGGGACAGGTCAAAAAGGACGATATCCCCATGCAGAAAGAAGCCTGCCGCAGTTTTGCCAAGCAGCAGGGCTGGGAGATCGTCAAAGAGTTTTCCGAAAAAGGCGTGTCGGGTTTCAAGAAATCCGCAAAAGAGCGCGATCAGGTGCAGCGTCTGCAGCAGGCCGCAGTCAATGGAGAATTTGACATTCTGCTGGTTTTCATGTTTGACCGTCTGGGCCGCCGCGACGATGAAACACCTTTCATCGTAGAGTGGTTCGTCAAACAGGGCATCGAGGTCTGGAGCGTGCAGGAAGGCCAGCAGCGCTTTGAATCCCATGTGGATAAGCTGATGAACTATATCCGCTACTGGCAGGCATCAGGAGAAAGCGTCAAGACCTCCATCCGCACCCGGACCCGCATGGAGCAGATGACCAGCGAGGGCCTGTATACGGGAGGCGTGGTTGCATATGGATATCGCCGCGTCAAAAAAGGCCGTGTGAACAAAAGGAATCAGGAGGTCTGTGATCTGGAGATCGATGAGAAGGAAGCAGAGGTCGTTCGCCTGATTTTTCAGAAGTATGTCTATGAAGGCTACGGCGCAAAACGGCTCTGCAACTATCTTGTTGAGCACAACATTATGGGCCGGAACGGAAAGAACATTCCGAATATCACCATTGGACGGATGATCCGAAACAAGGGCTACACAGGGTATCTTATCAACGGCAGCGTTGAAAAGGAATGCCCGGAACTCAGGATCATCGAACCGGAACTGTTTGAACGCGCACAGGAAATGCGGAAGGTCCGCCGTAAAGAGAAAGGGGAGATCGCCGATTCGTACAGTCCAAACGCGCTGCTCTGCGGCAAAGTGTTTTGTGCCCACTGCGGCAACCGCTTGAATATCACCAGCAGCGGCCGTTCCCGCATTCGGGCCGATGGGACGATCGTGAAAGAAAAGAGGTATCGTTATAGCTGCAACTTCAAAATCAGGCATCCGGGGCAGTGCGATGGACAGTCCGGCTATGGTGTAACAACGCTGGACGCAGTGGTAGAAAGCATCGTGTGCATGAAGTTTGAAGAAATACTGGAATGTTCTAGAAACAACTTACTGGAGGAGATGCGCCGAAAGGACCTGGAAGCTGCCCAAAAGGAGACTGCACGGCTGGAGAGGGAAGTTCAGAACCGGTTGGACGAACAGAATGCATTAAAAGAGGAAATGATTCGCGTGATCCGAGGAACGAGCAGTCTGGATCGGGAGATGATCCAACAGTTGATCAGTGAAAACAAAACTGCCGTTGCAAACGCGCAGGATGCCTTGCTGGATGCACAGAAAAAGCAGAAGATGATCGAGCAGGAAAACAAAAAGGCCGAACGCGACTGCAGCGACCTGTTTACCTGGGCAAGCAGCTATCAGGGAGCCAGCTTTGAGAAGCGGCAGGCAATCCTTCACCAGTTCATCAGAGAAGTCCGTGTAGGGCGCAATTATGAGGTGGAGATCATCCTGAATGTAGCGCTTGAAAAATTTGAGGAGTTCAAGCGGCATTCTGCGATGATGAGCACAGCCCGTTTCGGGCAAACGATGCCTTCACAAGCCCCCCAAAGGGGGAGGGGTACATCAAATGCCGGCATCGTCGTTTTGGATAAAACAACAGGAGAGGAGTTGGATATTGTGCCGAAGAACGCTGCTCGCGCAACATTGCGCTGCAAAATGGAATCACCATAAATTGACCGAAAAAGAAACGCCGCATCGTCCAAAAACGATGCGGCGAATGGTGGACCTGGAGGGATTCGAACCCTTGACCTCTCGGATGCGAACCGAACGCTCTCCCAACTGAGCTACAGGCCCTCAATTTAACCCCTCAATATCAAATGGGGTGCGTATGAGCTATAGCTCCAGAGCGAGAACACATCGAATGTGCTCCCAACTGAGCTACAGGCCCTCAATTTAACCCCTCAATATCAAATGGGGTGCGTATGAGCTATAGCTCCAGAGTGGGAACGGATCAAACGTGCTCCCAACTGAGCTACAGGCCCTTGCGACTCCAATAGTTTACCTCTTTCTTCTTGATTTGTCAAGATATTTCTGAAGTTTTATTTGTTTTTTCTTGGCTCCACAAGCGGATGAAGATTTTTATCGAATAATCGCGATTTTTCGACATGCTTTGAAAAGCTGTGTGTTTCCATCCAGCCGCACAGGATTCGTTGGACTCAATCGATACAACTTTTTTGCTTCTTAATCTGATACAAAACGATTTTATTTTTGAATATGAAAACAAACAGTTGTTTTATTCTTGGAGATGTGCTATAATAACAACCAGAAAAACTGATTCTGTTCTCCCTCACGGAAAGGTGGAATCCCTCCGTTAAGGGAGAGAACAGTCTGACCGAGCACATTTTATATCTGTATCCGCCCCGCAAAGGAAGGAGATTCCACAATGGATGCCGATCGTTATTTTTCTGAGATGCATCGTGCCATGGCCATGATGATGTCGGATTCTGCACTGCTGTTGACGGTCAAAGTTCAGAGCTGCATCGGGACCGATGCTTATCTGGAACTCAAACGCAGCCCGGATGGTCGTACCTGCCGTATCTTTTATTCTACGATGGGGCGCCGCGCAATGGATTTCCAACTGTTTCGCAAGGGATGGAGGATCTGTCACAATGAAGCGGGAGAGATGACAAGAGATTTTCCTGCCTGCGCGGAAAACCTGATCGATACCGCAGATTTCCATGCCTTTATCCGCAGCGATATATTGAGCGGAGATAAAGCTGCGCGCATTCTGTATGAGCTGCAGCGTTATTCTGGCACACATTACCGTGGTGCGCTGCCGCGTGACCCACGCGAAGGGGCCATCATTACGGTAGAAAGCATGGTGGAGCGCGGCGCGTTCTGGCGCTACTGGAGCGCAGACTGTGCGGGCTGTCTGCCGGTGGCAGCCATTCTTTACTGGCTCAGCGATGTACTGGCAGGCAATGAACGTCGATTGCTGCAGTCCGACCCGCAGGCCGCACATCTTGCCGCCCAATGGAGCTCTGCCCTTTCTTCTTCTATGCCGACAGAGCTTCCTCGTCGGTCCCGATGCAGTTCTCCCGGCATGCCGCCCCGAACGGCCAGCAAGGCTTCTCCTCATACCCCGCACACCGGGCAGAATGAACGGTGGAAGAACATTTTAGCGGTTCTCAGCACCGTCTGAATGCGAGCTGAATCAGCCGCAGATATCCGCTGTGATGGTGTAGGATGCGGTATAATGCAGCGTTTCGTCTCCCTGGGCGGTGTCCTCCTTGCGGGCAAGGATCTCCGCATCAGGATAGTCCGCGAAAAGTGCCTGAAGACTATGCATCCGGGCCAGCGCGAGGGCACCTTCGGGGGTATAAGCGATCTCCTGCAGTTCGGTCTGATAAAAGGTCGTCTCCCGGATACTCACCGGCAGCGGGAACCCCAGAATCTCCGCCTGGAAATGCCGTTCGATGCCCTCGCCTCGGCTCTCGCTCTGGACTCTGTGGGGCAGAGAGAACGAATGTCCGAGAAAGGACAGCTCATACTCTGTTTTTCGGAGTCCGGTCAGCAGGGGAGCGGAGCTGTGCAGGGGTTGGTCAAGGCTGATCTGCCATTCAAACTGCGCCACCACGCTCCCGGCGGCGGGTTCGTAGATCAACGTGCCGTCCCGTTCCCGGCGTGCTGTGCCGATCAGTCCCTGTCCCACTTGTACTTGCTGGCCGGGTTTGACGAGCATCGTCCCGCTGATCAAGTTCGTTCGCAGGATCAGGCCCTCAGCCCTGGCGCGGATGCCTTTCAGCTCGGCGGAGAAAATTTCCGGCACCGGCTTGGCTGCGGCTGTTTCTATCGTGAGCCGTCCATCCAGAAAATTCAGGCTTGCCCAGGAGAATTCTCCGCTTTCCAGCAGCGCGTACTCGCCGGCTGTAAGGGACTGCTCTGTGACTCGCGCTCCGGGCATCAGCCCCACCTCAGTCCGCAGGACAGCCGCTGCCCGTGCCCGCTGGCCGGGGGTCAGAGTGCTGTCATCCATTGCCCAGATCAGACCCTGCGACCAGAGCAGAAGAGGAATAAAGACCACAAGCCCTGCCCACAGACCTGCGTGGTGCAGGAGCGGCCGCAGGCAGAAAAAAAGCCCTCTCCGACGGCAGATCCTCAGCCGGACTCTCCGCTTGCGCGCCAGTGCCGCCAGTGGGAGGTAATTCCACGCGGCACACCGGGCAGAAAATCCGCCGGGCAGGGGAATGATCTCATACAAATGAAGCCCGGAGGCCGCAGCGGCAGAGAGCAGGGCATCTGTGCCGCCGTTTTGCGCGGTGAACTGTACCGCCGCCCATAGGGAATGGAGTTCCACGGGCATCGCCTCCTATCCGTCCGAAAAGTCTGTGCGGAGGAACCGCCCACGCAGCGTGATACGGTGGGCCGCCAGTGTGCAGATCTTGAGCTGGTCGCCATAAACAGTGAACCGCCCGTGCGCAAGCTCCAGACAGAGCTTGTTCTCATCATACATCACTACCCGCCGGAAGTGTTCGATCTCCATCTGTCCGCCGCTCAGGTAGATCGACGGGGCACGATACAGTCCCGCCGGGGGCTGACGGAACAGAAGCCTTGCCCAGCTCCAGGGCGTGAGCCGTTTTTTTCGCTTTTTCGACACGTCCGCTCCCTCCCATACGCCGTGCAAGCTCCTGCCAAGTGGTACATATATATGGAATCGGAGGTCCTGCTTATGTATCTGGCTCGTAAAATTCCACGCGCGGCTCTGTTCGGGCTGGCGCTTCTCACAGCGTTTTTGCCCTTTGCGGTACCGCAGGTCTGCGCGCGCGCCTTTCACGAAGCGCTGGCGCTCTGCGGCGGGCCGCTGCTGGTCTCGCTGTTCCCGTTTCTGGTCGTGTCCGCGCTGCTGATCCAGTGCGGTGCAGGGGAATGGTTCGGGGTGCTGCTCCGGCCCGTGGTCCGGGGCATCGGTCTGCGTTCAGATTGTGCGGGAGGTGTTCTGCTGATCGGTCTGCTGGGAGGTTTTGCCCCCGCCGCCGCGGCCGCCGCGGAGAGCGTGCGCGCAGGGCGGCTCTCCCCGCGGGAGGCGAGTGTGCTGCTGCCGGCCTGCATCTGTTCCAGTCCTTCCTTCGTGATCCTGACGGTCGGAGAGGGACTACTGGGCAGCGCGATGCTGGGGGTTCGATTGTTTGCCGCGCAGGCGCTGGCGGGGATCCTCTCGGCCGCGCTGCTGTGCCGTCTTTCGTCAAGGCGCATGCCGGAGCAGACCTCTTTGCAGCCCCGCTCTGTGCATCCCACGGCGGAAGCTCCCCGGCTGGATGTCATTCTGGCGCAGGCCGCAGTGACCTATCTGAAGTTGTGCGGCTTTGTGCTCTATTTTCGGATGCTGGCGGCGGGGATCGCAGCCTTTCTGCCCGCGGTGCTGGCACCCTTCCCGGCGATGCTGCTGGAGGTCTGTTCGGGCTGCGATTATGCCTCCCGCACCGGGTTCTGGGCCAGCGCGCTTTGCTGTGCGTCGCTTAGTTTGCAGGGGGCTTCTGTCCTGATGCAGGTGAGCACCCTCTGCCCGGAGCCGATCTCGCTCCGGCCGCTGATGCTTTCCCGAGTGCTGCATCTTCCGCTCTCGCTGGCGATCTTCTGCCTGCTGCTGCCCGGCGGCGAGGAGGCTGTTTATCTATCATATGCTCCAGCTCGCACCGTGCTGATGCTGCGCGTTCCACTGGATTGTGCGCTGATTGTGTTTTTCTTTTGCTGTTTTGCGGCCTGCGAGCTTTGCCGCGCGCTGGGTGGTTACAGAGTGGAAAAATGAGTTTGTTCCTTTTTCGAGAAAAAGGAACCGAAAAAGCGTTTCGATCGGCCCACACATTTGTGTGGGCCAGATGTTTGTTTGCGAAGGTCCGGTGCAAAGGTCTGCGCGCTCCCGCGCGCTGGGGCTGCGCCCTCGTGCAGAACGGATGGGTTGCATCCGGGGCGGTTCTCTGGTACAATGGACAGGCAGTATCTGCAAAAGAACGTCTTTTGCAGCAGGAGCGCACGGCTGTTCTCCGTGCAGGGAAAGGAAACCTCATATGTCTTCTTTGACGACTTACCGCCTGCTCAAGCAGGAACACGATGCCCGGCGGGGCGAATTCAAAACTGTACACGGCACAGTGCAGACCCCGGCTTTTCAGAACGTTGCGACCGCGGGCGCCATCAAAGGCGGACTGTCCGCGCAGGACCTGAAACAGATCGGCACACAGGTGATGCTTTGCAATACCTATCATCTGCATCTGCGTCCCGGCGACAAGCTCGTGGCCGAGATGGGGGGCCTGCACAGGTTCACGCGCTGGGATGGCCCCATTCTGACGGACAGCGGAGGATTCCAGGTGTTCAGCCTTGCCAAGCTGCGCAAGATCACCGAGGAAGGGGTCACGTTCGCCTCCCATCTGGACGGCCACCGCATTTTCATGGGACCGGAGCAGAGCATGCAGATCCAGGCCAACCTTGGTTCCACCATTGCAATGGCGTTTGATGAATGTGTCGAGAATCCGGCGGAGCACAGCTATTCCAAGGCGAGCTGCGAGCGCACCACCCGCTGGCTTGCCCGATGCCAGGCCGAAATGGCCCGTCTCAAGCGGGAGGGCTGTGCGGTCAACCCGGATCAGCTCCTGTTCGGCATCAATCAGGGCTGTACCTATGCGGATCTGCGGGTGGAACACATGAAGCGCATCGCGGAGATGGAACTGGACGGCTACGCTATCGGCGGACTGGCGGTCGGAGAGCCGACCGAGGTGATGTATGAGATCATCAGTCAGGTCGAGCCGCACATGCCCAAGGATAAGATCCGCTATCTGATGGGTGTGGGGACGCCGGGCAATATCATCGAGGCAGTATCCCGCGGCGTCGATCTGTTCGACTGCGTGATGCCCAGCCGCAACGCCCGCCATGGACACCTGAACACCTGGGGCGGCATCATCAACATCAAAAACGCAAAATATGAACGGGATGAGCGGCCCATCGATCCCGCCTGCGGCTGCCCTGCCTGCCGCAACTATTCCCGCGCCTACATCCGCCATCTGTTCAAGGCGGAGGAGCTGCTGGGCATGCGGCTGGCCGTGATGCATAATCTCTGGTTCTATAACCATCTGATGGAACGCATCCGCGACGAACTGGATGCAGGGACTTTTACCGCTTTCCACGACCGATATGTAAAGCTCCTCGACACCCGAATTTGAGATTTGGCCTTGAAACAGGGCGGACAAGCGATTATAATAGAGACAATCTGAATTTGAGAGGAGATTTTCCCGATGCAATTTTTGACTGCTACGACCGAAAGCTATATATCCATGTTCTTCATGCTCGGCCTGATGCTTCTGCTGATGTACTTCATGATCTATCGTCCCCAGAAAAAGCAGGAGAAGAAGGACGCGGCCATGCGCAAGAGCCTGGAGATCGGCGATCAGGTCGTGACGATCGGCGGCGTGATCGGCCGCGTGGTCGCCATCAAGGATGAGACCTTCGTCCTCGAGACCGGCGCGGACCGCGTGAAGATCCGCTTCACCAAAACCGCCATCAGCTCGGTGGAAAAGCTGAACATGGACAACGCTCCGGCCGCCTCCAACAAGAAATAATTTCACCAAAACGTGCATCGTTCACGCGCCTCCCCGCATAGAGATAATGCAGGGAGGCGCGTTTTTTATGGCGGAACGGATGCGTGTCCCGGCGGGGCCGGGACGGTTCTTGTTGGCATTTGGGATGGGGCTGGGGGTATGTGCCGCCTCTTTGGCGGCTCTGGCCTGGCTGATGGCGGAGCGCAGTCTGAGCACGTCGCTCAGCGGCCCTATGGCCACCGCTGCGGTGTGTCTGGGGTGCCTGTCTGCGGGCTGGCTGGCGTCTTTCTGGCAAAAGCACCGCGGGCTGCTCTGCGGTGCGGCGCAGGGTGTGCTGTTTTCAGGAGCGCTGGCAGCGGTGTCGATCCTTCAAGGCGTTGCCCCGGATGGAGCACAGCTCCTTCGGATGGGACTGGCAGTGCTGGCGGGATGCGCCGGGGGCATTCTGGGAATGCTCTGTGCGGAGGGACGCCGACGCTGAAGGGCAAACGTGCAGACGGGGGCGCATCGGGAGAACGGTGCGCTCTGCTTTTTCAGAACAGGAGGGACAAGGTCTATGTGGGTGTATCAGCAGAAGGAAGAAAATGAGTTATCTTCCGCGACGTCAGCAGAAGCGGCACTTCAGCCGCTCGCAGAGAGATCGGCAGAGCCGCGCCCGGTACCGCAGGTGCAGCGGGAGGAGACTTCCCGGCCTGAGCCGGAGCCGCGCAAAAAAAGCGGGGCCGGGCGCAGCCCTGCGCCCACCGTGGGCAGGCTGAGAGAGCGGCAGGCGACGCGGGACTGCATCCTTTTGGCGGCAGCGTATCTGTTGGGCACGGCGGCGGCAGGTGTTCTGCAAGCTCTGTGCGATACACAGCAGTTGGAACTGCTCGGCTGCTATATGGAGCGTTGGCGCGAGCTGTTCCTTGTCGGCGGACCGGACAGCGCTGCGGCACTGTTCGGCGCGGAATATCTTGCGGCGGCAGGCGCGGCAACGGTACTGCTGCTGCTGGGGCTGTCCGCCTTTGGGCCTACCTTGATCTTTTTGTTCGTGATGCTTTACGGAATGGGGGCGGGACTGCTCACCGCTCAGCTCTTTTCCGGGCTGGGATGGAAGGGGATCGCGGTCTGTCTGGTTTTTTCCGGGGTCCCTATGGCTGCCGCGGCGGCATGCCTGTGCGTTTTCGGAGCCAGTGCGTTACAGGTCAGCAGCCGTCTGCATGCGTTTTCCTTTGCTCCTCGTGGGAGCAGCGTATCCCCCGCGGGAGCGCGCGTCCTTTTGGGGCAGTATCTTCTTGCGGCGGTAGCACTGGTGCCGCTGTGCGGCGTGGCGACGGGTCTGGCGGTTTTGGCCGGCAGGTTCCCGTTGGGATAAAAGACGGTCTATGCCGCAGGGGAGAGGGGGTGTTTTTCCGGGGGCTGCTGTCTGCGCCTTACATACAGCAGACAGATCAAATGTGCCAGCGCCGTCAGCACCCAGCTGATGGGATAGCTCAAATAGAGCGTCTGCGGGGTGCGGAAGATCTGGAACACGGTCGCGATCCACAGCAGGCGCAGAAGGCAGCTTCCCACAAAGCTGACGACCATCGGCGTCACCGAGCAGCCGCGCCCGCGCAGGCAGCTTGCCAGCACATCCATAAACCCGCACAGCAGATAGGTGCGGCTGATGATGCCCAGCCGCACAAGCCCGGCGGCGATCACAGCATCATCCGAAGAATAAAGGTGCAGCAATGGACCGCCGATCAGATAGGCGCCGCCGCCCAGCAGCAACCCTGCGCCTGCCGCGCAGAACAGGCAGTTGCGCATCACGCGGTCCAGATTCTCGAACCGCCGCGCGCCGATGTTCTGGCTCGTGAAGGTCACAGCCGCCTGTGCAAAGGCGTTCATGGCAGTGTAGACGAAGCCCTCGATATTGGCGGCCGCAGAGTTGCCCGCTACGATGGTAGAGCCGAAGGAGTTGACCGCCGACTGGATGACCACATTTGAGAGGCTGAACACGGTGCTTTGCAGTCCGGCGGGCAGACCGATGCGTAGGATCTGGAGCAGCGCACCCCGGTGGAAGCCCAGCGCCCGCAGGTCGAGCCGAAGGGGGCCTTCTTCCCGCAGCAGCAGCCCGGTCACCAGCAGTGCAGAAACCGCCTGACTGAGGATCGTTGCCAGAGCCACACCTGCCACGCTCATCTGGAACCCGATGACGAACACAAGATTCAGCGCCACATTGACGATGCCCGACCCCGCCAGGCAATAAAGAGGGCGGCGTGTATCGCCTACGGCGCGCAGCAGGGCGGCGCTGAAGTTGTAGAGCATATTCATCGGCATGCCGAGAAAATAGATCTTCAAATAAAGCGTTGAAAGGTCAATGACGTCTGCCGGACAGGACATCAGCTCCAGCAGCCCCCGCGCGGCCCCAAAGCCCACGCCGGCCAGAACGATGCCGCTGGCCAGCCCCAGTGTCACAGCCGTCTGCACCGTGTTGTGGACGCCGGTGTCATCCTGTGCGCCGAAGCATCGTGCGGCCACAACGTTCGCACCCAGGGACAGCCCGACGAACAGATTGACGAGCAGATTGATGAGCGCACCGTTGGAGCCGACCGCCGCCAGCGCCGTGCTGCCCGCAAAGCGGCCGACCACGACCACGTCGGCGGCATTGAACAGAAGCTGAAGGATGCTCGAAGCCGCCAGCGGCAGCGCAAACAGAATGATCTTTTCCAGCATCGGACCGCGTGTCAGATCGGTGGAGCGGGTCGATTTCGTCATGGGAAACATCTGCCTCCTTTTCCAGAAACACCTAAAAGTCATACCAAGTTCCGATTATAACGCCATACCTTCAAAAATACAAGAGCTGTGGAACATCCTGTTGCAGAAACAAAACCAGGCCCGCCGCGCAGCCGTTTTGGGGCTGTGCGGCGGGCAATATAGTTGCCTTATTTAGCGGTCAGGACCCGCCAGTGTTCAGGACGGTCATAGTCAGTGGTCTCACCGTCATCCGTATACATACGATAGCTTCCGACCTGACCGGGGGCCGGATTGGTCCAGAATGTAAAGTGCGTCTCGTCCAGTTCCCTTACGCAGCGCGCAGGCTGAGCCAGAGGCACGATATGTCCCGGCCGCAGGAAAAGCAGCACCTCATCCAGCGCGCAGCGCAGATAGTGGTGCCCGGCGGGCAAAAGTTCCTCGTCAAAGTCGTCCACGCCGCGCAGGCGCAGCAGCTTCATGGGTTCGGGAAGGTAGACGCTGCGCCCGGACGCATTCTGTACATAAACCGGAGCCACCATCAGCCCTTCGCCGAGCAGGAGCTGGTCCTGTACATCGCGTGCATCCGGGTCGGCGGGAAAGTCAAATGCCAGCGGCCGGAAATAGAAGTCGTCCTCCAGAGCGGCCTTCATGAACTCGCTGTACAAATAGGGCAGCAGCGCATAGCGCAGCTCCAGCATCCGGCGCATGGCGGGCATCATCTCCGGGAAGCGGAAATATTCCTGTTTCCGGGAGCCGTGGGCCGAATGGTTCCGCATCAACGGGGTGAACAGTCCGAACTCCAGCCAGCGCAGTGCGAGGTCCGGTGTAGTGTCGTAGCTGAAACCACACAGATCCGCACCTGTATAAAGGAATCCGCACATCTGAACGCTGGGCATCATCTGGATGTTGAGCAGGAGCTGGCTCCACGCCGAGTTGTTATCGCCCAGCCAGATGCCGCCCCAGCGGTGTGCGCCGATGATGCTGGAACGGCTGTACAACAGCGTGCGCTTGCCGGGGCGCAGCGTCTGGAAGGCCTCCCCGGCGGCACGGGTCATGCTGCCGCCAAAAAGGTTGTGGACCCGGTCGTGCCGCACACGCTCGCCGTCCAGTGTATGATAAAAGGTTTTGTAGTCCTCGGCGTTGTTCATCAGGCCCATTACCGAACCGATGAGGGCAAAGAACTCATCCTGTACAAGGTTGTCTTTTTTTCGCAGCTCTGTCATCTGGTCCAGCACCGCGTCCAGACGTTCCGGGGTATAGAACAGCGCGGGTTCGTTCATATCATTCCAGAAGCCTTCGATGCCCAGATCGGTCAGCACTTTGTACCGCCCGCCGAACCATTCCCGCACTTCGGGCCGCAGAAAATCGGCAAAATATGCCTTGCCCGGCCAGACCGCTGCCACAAAGGGGGAACCGTCCTCCCGGGTGCAGAAATATCCCTTTTCCAGGCCCTCTTTGCAGGTAGGCTCCTCAGGGTCGGCACGCACACCTGCGTCGATGATGGGCACAAGGCGGATGCCCTCCGCTTTCATGTCGGAGACAAGCTGTTCCAGATCGGGAAAACGCTTGGGATCGACCGTAAAATCGGCGTAGTCCTGCATATAGTCGATATCCATGCAGATCATGTCCAGCGGAAGATCGTTTTCCCGGTAGCCGCGGGCCACCTCCCGGATATCGGCTTCGCAGGCATAGCCCCAACGGCTTTGCGCCAGGCCGAACGCCCACTTGGGCGGGATGTAGCTTCTTCCAATGAGCCTGCGGAACTGGCGGCAAATGTCGGCCTCGCCGCATCCTTCGATCAGGTAAAGAGTGTAGTCCGATCCCTCCGTGTAAAAACGCAGCAGGCTGTGCTCCGTATAACCGATATCGTAGTAGACTTTTCCGGGGAAATCAACGAATATCCCAAAGCAGGGCTGGCCGTTCCCGCCGCTCACCAGCAGGAAGTTGTGCGCGCCGTAAAATGAGCATTTGTCCTCCGTGTGGTCGGATTCATCGGTGTTGTTCGCGATATAATGCCAGCCGCGTTTGTTGATGCCGCGGGGCATTTCACCCAGACCGTAGACGATGGCCGTTTCCGGCATCTCGAAGTGCCATCCCCCCGCGGGGTCGGCGGTCAGAAAAGGAACTGGCCCGCTGGCAGGAGGCAGGTCCTGCACGACGCTGTCGGTACGCAGCGGCTGGCCGAAGATAAAGCGATGGATCATAGAACGACCTCCTGAATTTCAGGCACCCGGCGGGCGCGGAAAAGAGAATTTTTGCGGTTTCTGCTGCTTTTATCTTACGGCAGCGCGGCTCAGACCGCAAGAGGGAAAATCGGCAGGTTTCTGGTACAAAAACGGCGTTTTCTGATAGGGAATGTCATTCCACAGCCTGTGAAAGGAACAGGCTTTCATTTTGTGTGTCCGTGGAGCGCTGTGTTCGGACACATTGAAAAAAGTCGAGACGCATGGTACAATAGCGCTGGCACGCCCAGGCTTCAGAAATTCGTTTAGCCCGGCTCCGGCAGGGGAACACTTTCTCTGAGTGTGCCGCACAAAAAGGAGGAAGCTCCCATGTACAAAAAATATTTCAAACGCTGGTTGGATATCGTTCTGTCACTGGGCGGTATGGTCTGCCTGTCATGGCTGTTTTTGCTTCTGGCGGTAGCGATCAAGCTGGACTCGCCCGGCCCGGTGTTTTTCCGGCAGAAGCGGGTCGGGATCCGCAAAACACATTTTGACATCCTGAAGTTCCGAACGATGCGCATCGATACGCCCCATGATATGCCGACGCACCTGCTGCAGAATCCGGACCAGTACATTACCCGGATGGGGCATTTTCTGCGCAAGACCAGCTTGGACGAACTGCCGCAGCTATGGAACATCTTTGTGGGAGATATGGCGGTCATTGGCCCGCGGCCCGCGCTCTGGAACCAGTATGACCTGCTGGAAGAGCGCGATAAATACGGAGCAAACGACGTGCGCCCCGGCCTGACCGGATGGGCACAGATCCATGGCCGCGACGAGCTGGAGATCGCCGAAAAAGCCAAGCTGGACGGCGAATATGTCCAGAATATGAGCCTTGGGATGGATGTGCGGTGTTTTTTTGGCACGATCACGGCGGTATTGCGCCACGACGGCGTGGTAGAAGGGGGCACCGGGACCTTGCATCAGCAGGAAAAGGGAAAGCGCTGAACGGTGCGGAGACTGCTTTGACTGTTTCGGGTGGAGAGAGGACAGCTATGGAACAAAATCTTACGACGGGCAGTGTGTTCCGCAATATCCTGCGGTTTTCGCTGCCGTATCTTCTTTCGTATTTTCTGCAGACGCTCTATGGTATGGCAGACCTTTTTATCATCGGCCAGTATGAGGGCGTCGCAAGCACGACAGCGGTATCCATCGGCAGCCAGGTCATGCACATGGTCACTGTGATGATCGTGGGTCTGGCGATGGGCGCCACGGTGACGATTGGCCGCGCCGTCGGCGCGCAAGATCGCGCAGGGGCGGCGCGCTTTATTGGAAACACGGTCACACTGTTCCTTTGCAGCTCGCTGGTGCTGGCGGCGGTGCTTCTGACCGGTGTGCGGCCCATCGTGGCGGCGTTGTCTACGCCCGAGGAGGCGATTTCTGGAACCGTATGGTACCTGATCGTCTGCTTTTTGGGGGTGCCATGCATCACGGCGTATAATATCATCAGCTCCATTTTTCGCGGCTTGGGTGATTCCAAAAGCCCGATGTATTTTGTCGCGGTGGCATGTGGTTTCAATATCCTTCTGGACTATCTGTTCATCGGCGGCCTGGGGTTGGGGCCTGTGGGCGCAGCGCTGGGGACGACGCTGTCTCAGGCGGTCAGTGTGCTGCTTGCGCTGTGGGTCATCTGGCATCGGCGGATCGGAGGGATCATGCTGCACCGCGCAGACCTCAAGCCGCAGCGCGAAGTCCTGAGCCAGATCCTCTCGATCGGTGTGCCGGTAGCGCTCCAGGACGGATTCGTGCAGATCGCTTTTATGGTCATTACCGTGATCGCCAACCAGCGTGGTCTGACGGATGCGGCGGCCGTCGGCATCGTGGAAAAGATCATCACCTTTTTGTTTCTGGTGCCGTCCTCGATGCTGTCTGCCGTCTCAGCGCTTTGTGCGCAGAACATCGGTGCGGGCAAACACCGCCGTGCGGCGCAGACCCTGCGCTATGCCATCGGGATCGCCGCCGGTTTTGGCGCATGCGCGACGATTTTGGTCCAGTTCATTGCACAGCCTATGGTGGGCCTGTTTACAACAGATGTTGCCGTGGCCGCGGCAGGTGCGCAGTATCTGCATGGATATGTGTTGGACGTCTTTTTTGCGGGCATCCATTTTTGCTTCAGCGGCTATTTCTGCGCTTACGGCAGATCAAATATCTCGTTTCTACATAATATTATTTCCATTTTGTGTATGCGCATCCCGGGCGTTTATCTGGCCTCACGGTTTTTCCCGGGAACGCTGCTCCCGATGGGTCTGGCGACGGCATCCGGTTCTCTGGTATCGGTGCTGGTCTGCCTGATCGCCTATGCCTGGCTGCGGCGGAAGGGGCAGATCCCTTGTTCTGATACCCTGCCGCAGAGTGCTCTATAAAGAAAGGACGAGCGAATGGACAGACCTTATTATTTGGCGTATGATGTCCGTTATCGGGCAGTCCATGCGCAGGGGCGCCGATGGAGCAGCCAAGCCCCGACGCCTGTCGTTCAGGAGATTTTGAAAGAAACAGACCCGGATCACCGGCTGCGGCTGCTGGAGGTGGGGTGCGGCGAGGGCAGAGATGCGCTGCCTCTGCTGGTGCAAGGATACGATCTGCTGGCGGTGGATGTCTCGCCGGAAGCGGTTTCGTATTGTCAGGCACAGTGCCCGCCGCGGGCACAGCGGTTCCGTGTGCTGGACTGCCTGCGGGAAAAGCTGCCGGAGACGTTCGATTTTATTTTTGCGGTGGCTGTGCTGCATATGCTGGTGAAGGAGAAAGACCGCGCAGCCTTTTACGGTTTTGTTCGGGACCAGCTTTCGCCGCAGGGGACAGCGGTCGTGTGTACGATGGGGGACGGCATCCAGGAATCGGAGACCGATCCGGAACAGGCATTCCAGATCGTGCAGCGCCGGAATGGAGAGGAGCTTTGGAATGTGGCACAGACCTCCTGCCGGGTCGTGAACTGGGAGACGTTCCGCACGGAACTGCACACGGCAGGCTTTACGATCTTGCGTCAGGGCACAACTTGCGTTCCGGGTGCATTCCCAAAATTGATGTTTGCGGTGGTAACGCCGAATGGGGGAGGGACCTTGCTTTGCTGAAAGATCGCCAGATCGATCTGTGCGGACAGGTAGATTTTGTGCGCGGCCCGGAGATGCCTCTGCTCGACCGGGACGCGCCGTTTTCCT
>JBJERT010000204.1:0-5723 GCA_051882435.1 Faecalibacterium sp. | reverse complement strand
GATTTTGTGCGCGGCCCGGAGATGCCTCTGCTCGACCGGGACGCGCCGTTTTCCTTTGTGTGCGAAGGCTGCGGAGATTGCTGCCGTGGGCGGGAGGACATCGTGCTTTCCGGTTACGACCTGTGGCGCATCGCGGCGAGGCTGCGCCTGCCGCCCCGTATCGTAGCACGGGGATTTTGCCGGGGCAGTATCGGGACGGTGAGCCGCCTGCCGGTGCTGCGTCTGACTCCCGTGAAGAAAGAACATAATAACTGCCCCTTCCTCAGCGGAGGCCGCTGCGCCATCCACGACGCAGAGCCGCTGGTCTGCGCACTCTATCCGTTGGCACAGGAGATCACGCGGGATGGACAGGTGCGCTGGTTCCTGCAGCCGACCGCCTGCGGCGGGCGGATACAGGGAGCGCGGGTCGAGGATCACCTTGCCCGCTATGCTTTGTTGGAACGGGAGGAAGTGGATGTGCGCTGGGCGCAGTGCTGTATGGCGCTGGAGGACCGCGTGGAGGAGGCGGAAAAGCTGCTGGAACCGGTGCTCGTGCGGAGGATGGAAGATAAGCTCTGGCGGGCACTTTATTTTGATTATGACCCGGCGAGTGCCTATCTGCCCCAGCTGGAACGCAATCTTGTCTGGCTGGAGGAAGAGCTGCGCAAACTTTGCGCCTATCAGAGACGCCGACGGAATGATATCGAAAAAAATGATAGATAAATTCAAAATCATCAATAAATGAGGCGGCAAAGCGGACGAAGAACGTTGTTTTGCTGCGAAAAATGTGATATACTTCACGAGTATAAAGCAGCTTCCGTGTAGTGCTGCTTCCGAAAAAGCTGCATCCCCGCGGCGTCCTGTCTGCTGCGGATCAGAAAATTGTATGAGGAGTCCATGATTATGCGTAAAATTTCTCGTCGTTCGTTCCTTTCTGCAGCCGCTGCTGTGGCTGCTGCCGGTGCGCTGACTGCCTGCGGCGGCTCTGCGTCTTCTGCTGCCGCTTCTTCTGCGGCCGCTTCCTCCGCCGCGCCCGCATCCTCTGCGGCTGCGGCTGAGAGCTACACGGTCGGTATCTGCCAGCTCGTCGAGCATGTCGCGCTGGATGCTGCGACCCAGGGCTTTGAAGATGCGCTGACCGCCGAACTGGGCGACGCGGTCACCTTTGATTTCCAGAATGCGCAGAACGATACCGCGACCTGCGCCACCATCACCAACGGCTTTGTATCCGCTGGCGTGGATCTCATTCTGGCCAACGCGACCCCTGCGCTTCAGGCTGCTCAGGCTGCCACCAACCAGATCCCCATTCTGGGCACCTCCATTACGGAGTACGGCGTTGCTCTGGGCCTGACCGATTTCAACGGCACGGTGGGCGGAAATATCTCCGGCACCTCGGACCTGGCCCCGCTGGACGAGCAGGCTGCGATGATCGTGGAGTGGTTCCCGGAGGTCAAGAGCGTGGGCCTGCTGTACTGCTCCGCTGAGGCCAACAGCCAGTATCAGGTCGATCAGGTGCAGGCCGAGCTGGAGAAGAAGGGCGTGAAGGCGACCCAGTATTCGTTCTCCGACTCCAACGATCTGGCTTCTGTCTGCCAGAAGGCCGCCGATGAGAATGAAGTTCTCTATGTCCCGACGGACAACACCGTTGCGGCCAATACCGGCATCGTGGACGGTGTCTGCCGCCCCATGAAGAAGCCTGTCTTTGCGGGTGAGGAAGGCATCTGCGCGGGTTGCGGCGTGGCAACGCTGTCCATCAGCTACTACGATCTGGGCTACACCACCGGCGAGATGGCAGCCAAGATCCTGACCGGCAAAGCGGATATCGCTTCGATGCCCATCGAGTATACCAGCGTCACCAAGAAGTACAACAAGACCGTTTGCGACGACCTGGGCCTGACCGCACCGGAAGGCTACGAGGCCATCGAGGGCTGAGCCTAACAGAGATCATCAGGCGGGGGAGGAGCGATCCGACCCCCGCCTTTTGTCAAATCATCCGCTGATAACTGAGGAGGTTTTATTTTGGAGCTGTTTGCAAGACTTGCCAACCTGCCTGGCGCATTGCCCGGCGCCTGTGCGCAGGGCCTGATCTGGGGCATCATGGCGATCGGCGTTTATCTGACCTACCGCATCCTGGATGTGGCAGACCTGACCGTGGACGGCTCGTTCGGTACGGGCGGCGCGGTCTGCGTCATGTGTCTGCTGTCCGGGCACAACGTCTGGACGGCGCTGTTCATGGCGCTGCTGGCCGGCCTGCTGTGCGGCCTTGTCACCGGCCTGCTGCATACGTTTATGGGCATCCCCGCCATCCTGGCCGGTATCCTGACCCAGCTGGCGTTGTATTCCGTCAACCTGAAGATCATGGGCAAGGCCAACCAGTCCATCAATGTGGATAAATACGATCTGCTGATCTCACTGCGCTGGGTCAAGGAATTTGCCCTCCACAACCCCATCATCATGGTGATCCTGGTCACGGCAGTGCTCATCGGCGTGCTGTACTGGTTTTTTGGCACAGAGCTGGGCTGCGGCATCCGCGCGACCGGCTCCAACCCTCATATGAGCCGCGCACAGGGCATCAATACGAATCTGAACATCGTGCTGGGCCTGATGGTCTCCAATGCTCTGGTCACGCTGTCCGGTGCGCTGCTGGCCCAGTATCAGGGCTTTGCGGATGTCAGCATGGGCCGCGGCGCGATCGTCATCGGTCTGGCGGCAGTTATCATTGGCGAGGCGGTGTTCAGCCGCATCTTCCAGAATTTTGCGCTCAAACTCGTGTCTGTTTCTCTGGGCGCTATCATCTATTACATCGTGATCCAGTTGGTGCTGACGCTGGGCTTCGACGCGAATCTGCTCAAGCTGCTCAGCGCGGCAGTCGTGGCCGTGTTCCTTGCGGTGCCGTACTGGAAGAGCAAGTATTTCTCCCGTTCTGCTGCAAAGAAATCCACGAAGGAGGGCGCGAAAAATGCTTGAGATCCAAAATGTTTCCAAGACCTTCAATCCCGGCACTGTCAACGAAAAACGTGCGCTCTGCGGACTGAATCTTCGCCTGAACGAGGGTGATTTTGTCACGGTCATCGGCGGCAACGGCGCGGGCAAGTCCACGATGCTGAACGCCGTGGCCGGTGTCTGGCCGGTGGACGATGGCAAGATCCTGATCGACGGCGTGGACGTCACCCGCCTGAGCGAGCACCAGCGTGCTGCCTATATCGGCCGCGTTTTCCAGGACCCCATGACCGGTACCGCCGCAACGATGCAGATCGAGGAGAACCTGGCACTGGCGGCCCGCCGCGGCAAGCATCGCACCCTGCGCCCGGGTATCACCCGGGAGGAGAGAGAGAACTACCGTGAGCTGCTCAAGACGCTGGACCTGGGTCTGGAAAGCCGCCTCACGGCCCGCGTAGGGCTGCTTTCGGGCGGCCAGCGTCAGGCGCTGACGCTGCTCATGGCGACGATGAACAAGCCCAAGCTGTTGCTTCTGGACGAGCATACCGCTGCACTGGACCCCAAGACCGCTCTCAAGGTGCTGACGCTTTCGGCCAAGATCGTGGATGAGAACCATCTTACGACCCTGATGATCACCCACAACATGAAGGATGCCATCAAGTACGGCAACCGTCTTATCATGATGCACGAGGGCCACATCATTTATGACGTGAGCGGCGAGGAGAAAAAGAGCCTCCATGTTTCCGACCTGCTGGCGAAATTCCAGATCGCCAGCGGTGAGGAGTTTGCCAATGACCGCATGATCCTGTCCTGATCCGATACATTTACATTTGAGGCCGCTGCCTGCGCAGCGGTCTTTTTGTTTGCAGAACAGGCCGGAGTTCTGAATCACCGGAAAAAAACAGCCCATACTTTCCTTGGAACAGACGACCTGCCGGACAGACAGGAAGTTGGTGTACGCTCAGGGAAGGGGAACGCTGATGTCCATGCGCCGTGTTTTTGTGTTATATACCGTTCTGCTTGGCGGCTTTTTTGTTGTGATCTGCCGCCTGTATGCGCTCTCCTCCAACACAGCCTATGCGGCGAGGGCCGAATCGCAGAGCACCGTCACACTGGCGCTGCCCGCGCGGCGGGGGAATTTTTACGATTGCAATGGCCGACTGCTGACTGGATTGGACGAGCAGTGGTTTGCGCTGTGCCTGCCGCGCTCTGACAGCTATGCCCGTCTGTACGACGAGACTGACGCGGCAGGGCAGGCGCTGCTCTATCGCAGCCGCAACAGTGCCGCGCCCTTCCTGCTCGAAGTACAAAGGGACTTATCAGCACTGGGGGTGCGGTGCTACCCGGTGCCGCGGCGCAGCTGCGAGGTGCCCCTGTGCCAGCATCTGATCGGATATCTTGATCGTGAGGGCAGAGGTGTCGCGGGGCTGGAGGCTGCGCTGGACACACTCCTGGCGGGGACAGGCTCCCATGACAGCATCCGCTGTGCCGTCACAGCGCAGGGAACGCTGCGGGCCGGGACACAGCCCGAGCTCCTTGCGGCGGACAGCGGTGCAGTGGGGGTGCGGCTGACGATTTCCCGTCCTGTGCAGCGGGCCGCTGAAGCGGTCGCCGCCCGGACCATGACGACCGGATGCATTTTGATTTTGGACACTGCCAGCGCCGCTGTGCGCGCCAGCGTCAGCGTCCCGGGCTACGACCCCGAGAACATCGCGGCCAGTCTGGACGCACCGGACAGCCCTCTGGTAGACCGGACTCTGTGTGCATATGCGGTCGGCTCTGTATTCAAGCCGGTGCTGGCGGCCGCAGCTCTGGAACAGGAGCAGACGGCTTTTGTCTACGACTGCCCGGGCTATGCGGTCGTGGATGGTCAGGTGTTCCGCTGCGCGGGAGGCAATGCCCACGGTGAGACCGATCTTGCCGGAGCACTGGAGAAGAGCTGTAACGGCTATTTTATCCATCTGGGGCAGCTCCTGGGAGCACAGGCAGTGCGCCAGATGGCACAGGCGTTTGGTTTTGGGCAGACGGTGACTGTGGCAGGCGGACTGTGTGCCGCTGCTGGAATACTGCCGGGACAGGAAGAACTGGCCGGCAGCGGGGCGTTTGCCAACTTTTGCTTTGGACAGGGGACTCTGCTGGCTACACCGGTGCAGATCGCGGGCATGATGAACGCCATTGCCGCAGACGGGGTCTACCGCACGCCCTGTTTTGTAGACTGCACGCTGGATGAAGCTACTGGTGAGGAGCTGGAAACACTCTGTGCTCCTGTGCGCCGCCGCATAATGTCAGTGGAAACAGCCGCGGCACTGCGAGCTTTGCTGGCCGGAGTCGTAGAGGAGGGGACCGGTCACGAGGCTGCCCCGCTGGAGGCCTCGGCCGCCGGAAAGACCGGTACCGCTCAGACCGGACAGTTCACCGCGGAAGGCGAGGAGTGCAAAAATTACTGGTTTGCGGGTTTTTATCCGGCGGAATCGCCGCGCTGGACCATCGTAGTGCTTCAGGACGCACAGGTGGCCCCCCAATATTCCAGCGCGGCTATTTTTGCGCAGCTCTGTGATGCACTGACCGTTGTAAACCAAGGCTCCCTCTCCTGAAATGCCTCCCCGATTTCTCCTGTGGAGCATTTGAAAGGGCGTGATGCAACTGGTCCCACATGGATATGTGGGACGATTGAAACGCTTTTTCGGTTCCTTTTTCTCGAAAAAGGAACAAATCTTCGTCTCTCCGCAGTCCATAGCTTGCTTTTTTGTGTGGGATATGATATTATGTAGTCGTGTTTTTATGCTGATTCCCTGATTTTACCA
>JBJERT010000203.1:3933-5102 GCA_051882435.1 Faecalibacterium sp. | reverse complement strand
CCGGCGGCGCACAAAAAAGGCCCCCTCATAGAGGAGGCTGTCGCCGCAGGCGACTGGGGGAGTATGCTCTCTGTCAGCGCAGCGGCAGGACCTGGTCTTCCTCGTTGACCAGCTCACAGGTGCCGTCCGCGAAGTACCACGCCTCGCCGTAAAGGGTCTCGTGGCCGTCGGCGCGGAGGATATAGGAGCCGTCCGCCAGCGCGAGGAAGGGGTGCTTTTTGCTGTCGGCGAGGGCGAGTTCCTCGATGGTCTCGCCGTCCACCCGCCAGCGGCGGATGCACTGGAAGTGCGGCAGGATGCGCGTCTCGGTCAGGCCCAGACCGGGCAGCCAGCGGGAAAAATGCGGGTCGGACGCCTCTCCCGGCTCCTCCGGCTGGGCATAGACGATGCGCGCCGCGTTCATCGAGCCTGCGCTCACGCCCAGAATGATGCCGTGGTAGCTTTGGAGCAGGGCAGGCAGGCCGAGCTGCGCGAAAAAGTGGTTCTGGGTCGGGACGTGGCCGCCGCACAGCATCAGGAAACCGCACTGCGGCAGCAGCTCGCCGATCTCCTCCTGATTGCGCGAATCGCAGGGGATCAGGTCCGCCAGCGGAAGACCTGCGTCCGAAAAGCTCTGCGCGAAGGCGCGGCACATCTCGTCGGTGCGCTCATGGCTGTACGGGTCAGAGGCCAGCGCCAGACCCAGCGGGGGCGTAGCGGGCCAGACGGTGCGCAGTTGTTCCACGAATTGGTTGCGGGGGTCCAGCACCGGCACCGCAGGGCCGGGCTCGTAGGGGCAGCCGCTGGGGCTGCTGGTCAGAAACAGCGTCATAAAGATTCCTCATCTTTTCAGGTTGTCCGGGACGAGGGGGAACGCTCTCCCTTGTTGCCCGCCGATGTGGGGATGCCGTTGCTTATTGTAGCACAAACTCCCGCCCCGCGGCAGAGCCAGAATCCACAAAAAAACACCCGGCTTTTTGCCGTGTTGGCAAAAACCGGGCTGTTTGCGGAAAAATACGCCGCCCTGCTTGCAAATCTGCCGGGCGATGCTATAATAAAAGCAGAAGGGCATCTGCCGACAGACGGTCGTCCCCTTTCGTTAGGTCAAAAAGTAACCGTCGCGGCTGGAACTGAGACGGTTACTTTTTCTTGTTGCCCACATCTTTGCCTACAGAATAGAACAGCGCGGC
>JBJERT010000203.1:0-3833 GCA_051882435.1 Faecalibacterium sp. | reverse complement strand
GTTTCAGTACAGCCCGAACAGCCGCAGCAGCTTCTGCCAGAAGGTCAGCCGCACGGGTTCCGGTTCCGGCTCCACGGGGGCGGCGGGGCGCTGGATGGCAGCGGTCTGCATCACGAACTGCACGCCGGTAACGTCGGTGTTTTCTTCCGAGAGGAAGCTGGACGTCTGGCCCTCGCCGGAAAGGCTGGACAGCAGGCCGTTGAGCTGGTCACCCAGATCCAGCGACCCGGTGCTGGCGCGCAGCTCGCCGGTACCGGCCGTGAGCTGTGCCGCGCCGCTGGCCAGCTGGCGGACCCCCGCGGTGAGCTGGCCCACGCCGCCCGCGTAGGCGTTGACGCCGTCGTCCAGCGTTCCATACTGCTGCGCGAGGGTGTTCACAGCGCCGGTCAGCACGGCCAGATTCTGCAGCATCCCGGTCAGGACGCTGCCCAGCTGGTTCACGCCCGCGTCAAAGGCGGCATAGTTTTCGTTCAGGGCGGCGGTGCCCTCGCGCAGGGTGCGCAGCCCGCCGTTCACGGTGTCGAGGTAGAGCTGCGCGGCGTCGATATTCGCGCTGGAGCCGCGCAGCAGCAGGATGATATTATCCACCTGCTCCCGCAGGCAGCAGGGCAGGAAGGCTTTCAGGCCCTCGAGCTGCTCGATGGCCTGCGCGTTGCCGTTCTGCACCAGATCCAGATCCAGCCCGTTTTCCAGCAGGAGGGCCTTATAGGCCGCAAAGCTGACCTGCTGTTCCAGCTCGGCCGCGCCCGCGTCCAGCCGGGCGATGCCCTCTTTGATCTGAGCCGAGGCGGACAGCAGGGTCTCCAGCTCATCGGTCGAGGCCGAGATGCCGTTGAGAGCGGCCTGCATCTGGTTGAGTGCGCTGCGCACCTGTGCGGAGCCGCCGGTCAGCGCGCCGGACTGGCTGTTCAGCGTGTCCAGCCCTGCCTGCACCTGCCGGATGCCGTCTTGCAGTGCGGCCGCGCCGTCGTCCAACTGGACCGCGCCGGTCTGGAGCTGGTCCATCAGGCCGGTCAGGCTCTTGCCGTCCACCTCCAGATCGAGGTTGAGGCGCACTCCGTTCAGCGAGACAGCGGGCATGGCAAAGTCCGTGACGTCGGCGCGGATGCGCAGCTCGGTGTCCTGCCCGGGCAGGAGGATATAGGTGAGCTGTTTGTCGGAGCCGACGTTCGCCACGGTCGCGCCGGGGGCCTCGATGTTCCGGGCCAGGGCGGTGTCCAGCGTGACGGTGGACTGGATGGCATATTTTTCAAAGAAATCTGCCGTGCAGTTCGGGTTCCGGCGCACCGACAGCCGGATCTCCAGCGCGCCGGAGGTGCCGCCCAGCTGCTCGGGCGGGACCTCCGTCCCGTCGAGGAAGTAGTGCAGCTCCACGCTCCACGGCAGGGTCGTGGGGTCGGTCAGGGTACCCTCGTAGTAGATCGCGCCGCCCTCGGCGGGGGTGATGGTCACGACGCCGTTTTCGTAGAGGACGGGATCGGTGGTGGTCATGCCGCGCACGGCGGTGTAATCGCCGTGGTCGGTGATGGTCTGCCCGGCCGCGGCCTCAAAATGGCTCACGGCATAGACCGCCTGCACGGCCCCGGAGGCGTCCAGATTGGCGTAGATGTTTTCTTCTTTCGGCAGGCTGGCCGCCCCGGCGGGCAGGGCGCAGACCGCCGCAAGCGCTGCGGCGCACAGGGCAGCGGTCAGGCGGCGGGGGATAGAAGGGTGATTCATGGCGTGTCAGACCTCCTTTGGCTGGGCAGCGTGGCGCCGGGTGATGAGCGGGTCGGCGAGATAGAGCAGTCCGGGCAGGGCCAGCAGCACCACGCCCAGCGATACCAGACCGCCCACGCCCAGAAAGCTGCCGAGCTGGGCGATGATCTGATTGGTGCACAGCCCGCCCATCAGGAAGCCCACCACGGACAGCGCGCTGCCGGTAGTGATGACCGAGGTGAACACGGTGGACACGGTAGCGGCCACGGCGTCGCGGCGGTCCAGCGTGCGGCGGTATTCCAGATAGCGGTCGGAGAACAGGATGGCGTAGTCCACCGTCGCGCCCAGCTGGATGGAGCTGATGATGAGATACGCGATGTAGAACACGGTGGAATCGGTAAAGTAGGGGATGGCCAGATTGACCCAGATGGCCGTTTCGATGCTGAGCACCAGCAGCAGGGGCAGCAGCACCTGCCGCTTCATCAGCAGCAGCACGAGGAACACCGCGCCGATGGCCACGAGATTGACCTTGACCATGTCGGCGGTGATGGTATCCATCAGGTCATAGGTGCTCACGCCCTGCCCGGCCAGAGCGTACTGGTCGGGGTAATATTCCTGCGCGATGGCCCGGATGCGCTCCACGAGGCCGAAGGCATGGTCGCCCTCGGTGGGCACCGCGACGGACAGCACCAGACGGGTGCAGCCGTTGGAGACCAGCAGCGCCAGCGTGTCCTCGTCGAGGAACTCCGGCGGGATCTCCGCCCCGGCGTTGTCCACAAAGCTGAGGATGCCCGTCACCTCCGGCAGCTCGTGCAGCGCGTTGGAAAGGGCGGTCTGGGTGGCGGTGTCGCCCTCCGGCACCATCAGCACATAGGTGTCGTTCTCGCCGAAGGTCTCCTCGATGGCGGCGGTGTCCGCCCCCAGACGGGTCTCCGGGCCGAAGATATACGCCGCGCCGTAATAGTAGCGGTTGGCGTTGGAGGCCAGATAGGAGGGGACCATGACGAGCACCAGCGCCAGCGCCATGGGCAGCATGATGCGGCTGACCAGCCGGCCAAAGCGGTCGAAGCTGGGCAGCAGGGGGCGGTGGCGGGTCTTATCCATCCATTTGCAGGCCGTGAGGGTCAGGGCGGGCATAAGGGTAAAGACGGTGATGAGGCTCAGGCCCACGCCCTTGGCCAGCGCCAGGCCCAGGTCCGGCCCGATGCCGAACTGCATGAGCACCAGCGCCAGAAAGCCGATGACGGTGGTCAGGCCGCTGGAAAGGATGGAGCCGCTGGAATGGCAGAGCGCGTCCACCATGCAGTCCTCCGGGGCGGCGTCCGGCGCGGCGGCGCGGCATTCCTCGAAGCGGTGGATGAGGAACACCGAATAGTCCAGCGAAACGGCTAATTGGAGGATGTTGCCCGCGGCGTTGGTCACGAAGGAGACGGTGCCGAACAGCAGGTTGGAGCCGTCGTTGAGCAGGATCGCCACGCCCAGCCCCAGCAGCACCAGCACCGGTTCGGCCCAGGAGCGGGTGGTCAGCACCAGGATGAACAGCACATAGAGCACCGCGATGACCACCACCTTGGAGACCTCGGACACGGTGGTGTTGGTGGCCACGGCGGTGGAGACCGCCGAACCGGCCAGCGCGTCGTTCTCGCCCAGAAGCGCCTGAATGGCCGCCACGGCCTCAAGGCGCTGTTTGTTGTCCACCGTGACCGTGAACAGCGCGCAGCGATCCTTGTAGTAGCTTTCTACAGTGGCGGCGTCCAGCATCTCCAGCGGGATGGTCAGGTCGGCCGCGTCGTCCAGCCAGGTCACGGCGGTCACGCCCTCGATGGCGGCGAGCTGGGTCTTGCGTTCCAGCGCCTCGGGCACGGTCACATCCCGGAACATGACCCGCACGTTGGGGATGCCGCCCGCGAAGGATGCGTCCATCTGCTCCAGCGCCACGGTCGAAGGACTGTCCGGCGGCAGATAGTCGTTGATGTCATAGTCTACCGCTACCTTCGTCTTGGCGAAAGCCGAGATCACCGCCAGCAGCGCGAACACCGCCAGCACCAGCCTGCGCCGCCGCACGACGGCGGTAAAAAAGCGATCGAGCAAAGGGAAAGACTCCTTTCTGAGGGGTTCTTTTTTTGTTCCTTTTT
>JBJERT010000202.1:0-5104 GCA_051882435.1 Faecalibacterium sp. | reverse complement strand
CGGAAACGCTGCCCCAGCCCGCTGGCGCTGGTGTGACCCGCCGGGTCCTTGCCTATACGGATGGGCTGATGTGTGTGGAGAATACCTTTGAAAAAGGAGCCGTGGGCGCGCTGCACAGCCACCCCCATACCCAGATCACCTATGTCGTCTCTGGCACATTCGATTTTACGGTAGACGGCGAGACCCGAACGGTGCGCGCAGGGGACACCATCCTGAAAGAAGATGGTGTCATCCATGGCTGTGTCTGCACGGAAGCGGGCATCCTGCTGGATATCTTTTCTCCGATGCGGGAGGATTTTGTCTGAGGCGGAACACTCGCGCCCGGGATAGCCGGGCGCTGCTTTATCGAGAAACCTTCAGGACGTGAGGGAATGTGAATGTGGAACATCTGATCTGGTTTTTTATCATGGCACTGTGCGGTGCAGTATTTACGGCATTGGGTGTTTTTGCGTGGAACCGAAAAAAGCCGATGTGGTTTTGGTCCGGTTCGACCGTGAGCGAAACGGAGATCTCGGATGTTGCGGCCTATAACCATGCCAATGGCGTGATGTGGGTCACGTTTTCCCTTGTGTTCTGGCTGTCTGCATTCGCAGGGTTCTGGAGCGCAACGGCAGCGGTCGCTCTGGCTGTGGCAGGATGTGCCATCGGGCTCCCGCTGCTCGTCGTTGTATATGGACGTATCTACGCAAAATTCAAAGCGTGAATTTTTGCTTATCGCATGGCGCGGAGTCCGTGTCAAATTTTTTTCGGGATCAAGAGGACCATCAAAATGCTCCAGACGCCGCGACTTTATCTGCGAAATCTTTGCCAGTCGGATGTGGATACCCTGTTTGGCTACCGCAACGACAGCCGATGCAGTCGGTATCAAAGGTACAAGGATACCAGCATGGAATATCTGCAACAGTTTGTTCAGGAGTATTCCCACAGCGCTTTTTTATCCAGAGAAGAAGAACAGCATTATGCCATCATATGGAATGCAACGCGTGAGATGATAGGTGATTTCTGCGTGTTCTTTTCCGAAGCGGACAACTGCTTCACGCTTGGGATCACGCTCGCACCACGCTTTCAAAAGCAGGGGTATGCTTACGAGCTGCTGCGCGAAGTGACTGCGCAAATACAGAAACAGTATCCTTCCACGGACATCGTTGCATTGGTAGAGAAAGATAATGCGAAAAGCATCGCGTTATTCCAAAAACTCGGCTTTGTGGAAGAATGCTATGCCGACTCCATTCAGTCCTATGTTTTCGTGATCTACGGAAAAACAGACTGACAAAAAATCCTCCGTGTGCTATGTGACACGGAGGATTCACTGTTTTATGGACGCTGCCCCATGCAAGAGGGGAGCGTTATTCCGGCTTCACCTGCAGCTCCTGCTCACAGTAGATACAGCGATACTTGCCGTTGGAGCTCATCTCAAAGATCTGGTCGCATTCTTCCTCAATGGAGGAGATGCAGCGCGGGTTGCGGCACCGCACGATATTGACCAGACGCTTGGGGGGCTGGGGCTTTTCCTTTTTGATGGCCCGGCCGTCCTGAATGACCGTGACCGTGATATCCGGGTCCAGGTAGGCCAGCACATCCAGATTCAGCCAGGAAGCGTCTCCCTCCACCTTGATGATATCCTTGCGGCCGCTCGCGGCCTTGGCAGAGCGGGCGTTCTGGATGAGAGCCACGCTGGCCGTGCGGTTGCTCTTGATGCCCAGCAGGTCCATCAGGCCGATGGCGGTGCCCGCTTTGATATGGTCGATGACAATTCCGTTCTGGATCTCGTCGATGTTCAGCATCTTACTTGCCCTCCTTCGGTGCCTTGGGGTCTGCCAGTTCCAGCAGGGTCATGATGAGCGCCATGCGCACATAGACGCCGTTCTGCGCCTGCTCGAAATAGGCGGCACGCGGGTCGTCGTCCACGTCCAGCGCGATCTCGTTCACGCGCGGCAGCGGATGGAGCACCGCCATATCGGGCTTGGCCAGATCCATCTTGTCCTTGGTCAGGATATAGCTGTTTTTCAGACGGACGTAATCTTCCTCATTGAAGAAGCGCTCGCGCTGTACGCGGGTCATATAGAGGATATCCAGCTCCGGCATGGATTCCTCCAGGCTCCGGGTCTCTTTGTAGGAGATGCCGTTGGCCTGGAGCACGTCCTTGATGATGTAATCCGGCACACGCAGCTCCTCGGGGCTGATGAGCACAAAGCGGATATCCGAGCAGCGCGCCATCGTCTTGATGAGGGAGTGGACGGTGCGGCCAAACTTCAGGTCGCCGCACAGGCCGATGGTCAGGCCATTCAGCCGACCCATGCGGCGGCGGATGGTCATGAGGTCGGTCAGGGTCTGCGTGGGGTGCTGGTGGCCGCCGTCGCCCGCGTTGATGACCGGGATGCGGGAGTAATGGCTGGCGCGCAGGGGAGCGCCCTCTTTGGGGTGGCGCATCGCCGCGATGTCGGCATAGCCGGAAACGACGCGGATGGTGTCCGCAACGCTCTCGCCCTTGGATGCGCTGGAGACGTTCTCACTCGGGAACCCCAGCACATGGCCGCCCAGGTTCAGCATGGCCGCCTCAAAGGAAAGGCGGGTGCGGGTGGACGGCTCATAGAACAGGGTGGCGAGCTTTTTGTGGGCCGCGACCTCCTGATAGGCCGCGGGGTCCTCACAGATGCGGTCGGCCAGATCCAGCAGGGCGATGAGTTCCTCCTGACTGAGGTCCAGCGGGTCAATAAGATGGCGCATGATATCGTACCTCCATTACAGCAGTTTGCGCAGGATCGAAAAATCAAAAAAGTTGGTGTAGTAGCTCAGCGAACGCATCACGGGTCGGCACAGACGGTTGAAGCACAGCTCGTCCAGCAGCAGCATCGCCTCGCCGGGAGCCAGGCGCATGGCCGCCCGGATGGCCTCGTCGCCGCAGCTCGCCTTGAGATGGGCGACATTGGAGGAGACCTGCTGATGGCATTCCCGCTCCAGAATATCAAAAACACTGCCGCTCAGATCGATGCGGGTATAGTCCCGCGTGCCGAACAGAGAGCGGGGCAGATAATCAATGGAGTAAATGACCGGAGTGGTGTCGGCCAGGACCCGTTTTTTGATGCAGATGACTTCCTCGCCCGGTTCCAGCTCCAGATTGTGGGCCAGTTCTTCGCCCGCCCGCATGGAGAAGATCTGGATGCCGTCGGCATGCGGATAGCTGCCAAAGCTGCGGATGAGCGGATAGTATTCCAGCTTTTGATCCAGACGGCTGCGCAGATTGAGCACGGTGCGGTTCACTACGGTCCCGATGCCGCGCACGCGTTCGATATAACCGTCCCGCTCCATTTCGCTCAGCGCATCGCGGATGACCGTGCGGCTCACCCCCAGCTCGGCGGCAAGCTCCACTTCGGCGGGGAGGCGCTCGGCCCCGGCGTAGCGGCCGGAGCGCATTTCTTCCAGCAGGCAGGCGATCACGCGGTCACTGATGACTGCGCCGCCCAGTCGGCTGGCGCTGGCAGGACTGGAATCTTTCATCGTACTCGTTCCTCCGGTAGCAAGAGTAAAAGGCCGCTTCCCGTGCAGACAGGACGTGGGACCGGCCTGTTCGAGCCGGAATGCTCTGCTCTTTGGTTACAGTATATCATAATTTGACAAATCTGAAAACGGTAATTATACTGGAATCCGAAAAAATCATACTATTTTTTTGGAGGGATTGCAAAATGGAAGGTTTTTTGCATCAGGTGTGCGGCCAGCCGGTGCGTCAGCCGGTCACACTGCGGCGCTGTCGGCCCGGAGAGGAAGAAAAACTGTTTGCTCTGCAAAATGAAGTCCACGCCGGGATGCCGCATCCAGAGCAGTTCGTGCCGGATACGCTGGAGCATCTGGGGGCCTACCTTCGGGACGACCTCTGTGTGGGCGCGTGGCAGGGGGAGCGGCTGGGCGCGTATCTCATTTTGCGGTACTGCGGCATGAGCGACGAAAACTATGCTTCGTTCCTTGGCGTGCCGCGGGAGCAGTGGCCCCAATGGGCGAACGCGGACAGTGCGGTCGTCCATCCCGACTGGCGCGGAAATGGCCTCCAGCGTCGGCTGCTGGAGGCGGCTCTGCCCCTGCTGCGCCCGGAGATCCGAGCGCTGGGCGCAACGATCAGCCCGGACAATTCCTACAGCCTGAACAACGCACTGGCCGAAGGCTTTGAGGTGGTCTGCCGACGGGAAATGTATGGCGGCTACGACCGGTATCTGCTGCGCAAATACTTGTAAAAGGGCGGCGCGGTCCCCTTACTCGTGCAGCAGCCGTTCGGTCTCCAGCGATTCCTGCTTGCCGTGGATGCGGCCCATCGCATAGGTCAGCAGGGAAGCGCCCAGCAGATTGAGCCACGCGATGGAGTGGGCCGCTCCCATGGAGTTGGCGATGCCGATCACGATATTTGCCGCAGCGACAACGCCGATCATCCGATTGATGCGCTTCAGGTGCTGGAGCCGGGAATCCAGGTCGGAGAACAGCTCGAAGGGGCCGTCCACCGCCTTTTTGCGGAAATACTGCCACTTCATCAGGTTACCGATATACTCCGCGCCGGTCTCCTGCACAAAAGCAAGATAATCGCTGTCCAGATCGAACAGCGCCATGCGGATGGTATATTCGCCCGGCTCACAGCGCACAAAATGATAGGTGCAGAAGCCCACCTTTTCCAGCACCCAGCCGGACAGTGCCATGCTGTTGAGCCAGCGTTCTTCCTTGTCAAAATTCCAGACCCAGATCCAGCGGTGGACGGTCTTGCGCTCAGTGGATTCGTTCATAACAGTTCCTCCTTCAGAATAGACTCTCCGTTGGCGACCAGCTCCCGCAGACGGGCCAGTTCGTCCTTCAGCACGGCCAGTCCGTCGGCTGTCAGACGGTATTCCTTGCGGCGGCTCTGGTCCTGCACCGGGAGCTGGGCGATCCAGCCCTTTTCGCACAGGGCGTTCAACGCACCATACAGCGTCCCGGCAGCCAGCCGCACCCGCCCGCCGGAGAGCCGCTCGGCCTGCTGCATGATGCCATAGCCATGCTGCGGCGTGTACAGAGAGAGCAGGATATAATAGGTCGCCTCGGTCAGGGCGATGCTGTCACGCAATGCGCAGCGCCTCCTTTCTATCGG
>JBJERT010000201.1:0-5116 GCA_051882435.1 Faecalibacterium sp. | reverse complement strand
CGGGGGCTGCGCCCGGCAGAAGCAAACAACAGTGGATATCAAGTCGATACGGCTTCCCTGATCGATATCACAATCTCTCCCCTTTTATATAGGGCGTCAAAAAGGCCATGGGCGCAGCCCCGGCGCGCGGGAGCGCGCAAACCGGTGCCGATAACCTGTGCAAACAAAACAACAGGACCCGCACAGATGTGCGGGTCCCAATGAAAAGTTTTTTCGGTTCCTTTTTTTCAAAAAAGGAACAAAACCCCCGTTTTCTCTCTGCCGTTTGCACCCGGCGTCAAGATGTGCTATAGTATAAGGAATCCCGCAGGACACGGGAGCCAAAAATCCCCAACAAAAAGGAATCTGCCATGCGAATTGGAATCTTAGAGCTTTGTCTGCTCGTTGTCATCGCGGCCATTGCCTTCGGCCCCACCGTCACGCTCTGGCTGGAGCGCTGGATGCGCCGCGCCCAAAAGACCAGCGCAGCCGCCGCCCGCCGCCGCGCGGCACAGGAGGCCCAGCGCGCCGCCGAGCGGGAGGCGGTGCTGCACCGCTTCCAGAAGCTGAGCCTTGTGTTCGTTCTTCTGATGGCCGCCGGGCTGTTCTATACGCTGGTGCTGCGCCCCATCGAGTCCGAGCCGCAGCGCTATATTGTTCCCGCCTTGCGGGAGACCGCCTCACGGGACGCGGCCAGCGGCGGCGAGCTGACTCTGGACGGAGTCCGGGCCGTTTCCTGTATCCGTGCACAGGAGGGCTGGCTTTATCTTTCCGCGCAGAGCACCGAAGGGACGGGTGTTCTCCTGCGCGTCCGGGAGGACGGCAGCGGGCTTACCTCGATCCTGACCGTTTCCAGCGAGATCACCGGCTTTGCTTTTGACGCACAGGGAGACCTGTGGCTCACCGTGCTCACCGACGCGGGCGGCATGCTCTGCCGTGCAGGGCACGACGGCTGGGGCGCGACGCTGGAACAGGTCGTCTCCCAGATCGACGGGCGGGCGCTGGGATGCCTGACGGCGGTGGAGACCGGAGCGGACGGCTATGTCTATTTTGCCGAAGCGGCCGCTGTTTCCGCGCCCCATGGAGCCGAGGCAGCGCTGCGCACCGAACTGACTGCCCACACCGGCACCGGCTCGGTCTATTCCTATGACCCTGCGGCGCGGTCGGTGCGCAGGGTGCTCAGCGGCGTCGCGGGCGCGGCAGGTCTGGCTTTTGCGCCGGACGGCGGAACGCTCTATGTGTCCGATCTGGGCGAACGGTGTGTCTGGGCCGTGCCGCCCCAGGGCCGGGAGCTGACCGCCGGAGGCCGGGAGTGCGGCGTTCTTGCAGCCGGTCTGCCGGGCTACCCAGGCGCCCTCGCCGTGGACGAGGAAGGGCTGGTCTATATCAGTTACCGCTGGGCATACAGCGCCTGGCTGGAGCAGCACACTGACGGCACATTGCTGCGCGGTGCGGCTCTGCGCCTGCGCCAGGGGATGCAGGAGGGGCTGTTCCGGCTGCCCTCTGATGCTCCCTCTGCCGAAACGGTCCGCGCCGATGGCACGCCGCAGCTGGCGTTTCGCGGGCTGGGCAGCACATCGGCAGTTTGTCCGGCAGGCAGCCGGGTCTACTTTGGTATTTCCGGTCAGGAAAGTTTGAGTTGGATGCGGGTCTGACGCTCCCGCATGGAAAGCAGAGGTGTTTTTTGCAATGACACAGGATCACAGACAGCAGCTTGAAGCGGAAACGCGGCAGGCCGTAGCGGAGCTTCTGGACGCGGCGCAGCTGCGGCGCGGCGACGTTTTGGTCATCGGCTGCTCGTCCAGCGAGGTCGTGGGCGGGCATATCGGAAAGGACAGCAGCCTTGAGGCGGCGCAGGCCATTTATGCAGGTGCGGCCCCGCTGCTGAAGGAGCAGGGGATCTGGCTGGCAGCGCAGTGCTGCGAGCATCTGAACCGGGCGCTTATCGTCGAACGGGAGGCCCAGCGTACCTATGGCTGGGAAGAGGTCTGTGTGGTGCCGCGCCCCCACGCGGGCGGAAGCTGGGCCACGACCTGCTGGAAGCAGTTCCGGGAACCGGTGGCGGTGGAGGCCATTCAGGCCCACGCGGGGTTGGATATCGGCGGCACCCTCATCGGGATGCACCTGCGCCGGGTCGCCGTCCCGGTGCGGCTGAGCCTGTCCCGCATCGGCGAAGCGAACATTTTATGCGCCCGCACCCGCCCCAAGCTCATCGGCGGCGAGCGAGCGCGCTATACAGAGGAGGACTGAGCAGCATGGCAGAAAAGAATCTGGAAGAGATGCGGGAGGCAGTCGAGGCCATCCGCGCCCGAATGGCTTCCGCGGCCCGGGAGGCCGGACGCGACCCGGCGGCGGTGCAGCTCTGCGCCGCCTGCAAGACCCGTACCGCCCCCACCGTAGCGGCCAGCGCCCAGCTTGCCATCGACGTATTTGGAGAGAATCATGTGCAGGAGCTGTGCGCAAACTTTGATGCGGGGGCCTACTGCGGCAAGCCGAGCCATTTCATCGGCCATCTTCAGACGAATAAGATCAAAAAGGTGCTGGGCCGCGCCAGCCTGATCCAGAGCGTAGACAGCAAGCGTCTGCTGGCCGCCATCGAGAAGGAGGCGGCAAAGGTCGATCTGGTGCAGGATATCCTGTTGGAAGTGAACATCGGCGGCGAAGCCAGCAAGACCGGCGCAGCCCCAGAGCAGCTCTGGGCATTGCTGGACGCCGCGGCAGCGCAGCCCCACATCCGGGTCAAGGGCCTTATGGCGATCCCGCCCGTCAACAATGACGACGCAGCCAACCGTGCTTATCTGGCGCAGGTATACCGGCTGTTCGTTCGCGCCGGGGAGCGGGGCTATGACAACGTGGTCATGGAGACGCTGTCCATGGGCATGAGCGGCGACTTCGAGAACGCCATCCGCGAGGGCGCCACCCTTGTGCGCATCGGCACCGCCATCTACGGAGAGCGGGACTACGGGGCGAAGGGTTGATGGTTTATTTCTTTTTGTTCCTTTTTTGAAAAAAAGGAACCGAAAAAACTTTTCACTGGCCAAACGCATCCGCGTTTGGCAATATGGTCTGTGCATAATGGGAAGATGAGCGGCAGGCGTTTGCGCGCTCCCGCGCGCGGCGGCTGCGCCGCGATACTGGCAAACAGGAGGAATCATGCAAAGCAATCAGGAACCAAAAACGACCGTTGTTTCACCCAAGCCCGCAGACCCTGCGGCGCGCCACACCAGCAGCAGCGCCCTGATCCGGCGTTTTTTGCCCTATCTGACGCACTATAAGGGAACGCTGTGTCTGGACCTGTTCTGTGCGGCCCTGACCACCTTGTGCGACGTCGTGCTGCCCAAGATCATGAGCGCGCTGACCAACGCCGCCATGGGCACAGGGCTGGTCCTGACCGTTCAGGTCGTGCTCAAGCTGGCGGCGCTGTATTTTGTACTGCGGGTCATCGATGCGGCAGCCAGTTATTATATGTCCAGCATCGGCCACATCATGGGCGTCCACATCGAAACTGATATGCGCCGCGACGCCTTCGACCATCTCCTGCGGCTGGATCACACCTATTACAACAACACCAAGATCGGCACCATCATGGGCCGCATCACCAACGACCTGTTCGAGGTCACGGAGTTCGCCCACCACTGCCCGGAAGAATTTTTCATTGCGGGCATCAAGATCGTGGTATCCTTCGTCATTTTGTGTCAGGCCAGCATCCCTTTGACGCTGGCGGTCTTTGCCTGTGTGCCGCTGATGGGCGTTGTCTCGGTCCATCTGAACCACAAGCTCCGTACGCGGTTCCGTCAGCAGCGTGTCCAGATCGGCCTGCTCAACTCCACCATTGAGGACAGCCTGCTGGGACAGGGGGTCGTCAAGGCCTTTGCCGCCGAACCCGAGGAGCGGGACAAGTTCGAGGAAGGCAACCGGGAGTTTGCCAACATCAAGACGCTGGGCTACTACGCCATGGCAGCTTTCAACACCTCCACCCGTCTGTTTGACGGACTGATGTATCTTGTGGTCATTCTGGCAGGCGGGCTTTCGCTGGTCTATGGTGTCATCAGCGCAGGCGACCTTGTGGCCTATGTGCTGTATGTTTCCACGCTGATTGCCACCATCCGCCGCATCGTCGAGTTCGCCGAGCAGTTCCAGCGCGGCATGACCGGCATTGAACGCTTTGTCGAGATCATGGACACGCCCATCGCCATCCACGACGCGCCGGATGCCGTCCCTCTCCGGCGCGGCCCGGGCGCCATCCGGTTCGAGGATGTGAGCTTCGAGTACCCGGACGATCACAACAAGGTCCTGCGCCACGTCAGCCTGGACATCCGCGCCGGGGAGCGTCTGGCGCTGGTCGGGCCTTCCGGCGGCGGCAAGACCACCCTGTGCAACCTCATCCCGCGTTTTTATGACGTAACCGGCGGCCGCATCACCATCGATGGGCAGGATATCCAGCACGTCACGCTGGACAGCCTGCGCCGGGAGATCGGCATCGTGCAGCAGGACGTCTATCTGTTCAGCGGAACCGTGGCGGAGAACATCGCCTACGGCAAGCCGGGCGCGACCCGCGCCGAGATCGAACAGGCCGCGCGTCTGGCGGGCGCGGAGCGCTTCATCCTTGCGCTGCGGAATGGGTTCGATACCTACGTCGGCGAGCGCGGCGTCAAGCTCTCCGGCGGCCAGAAGCAGCGCATCGCGATCGCCCGGGTATTCCTCAAGAATCCGCCCATCCTGATTTTGGACGAGGCCACCAGCGCACTGGACAACGAGAGTGAGATCCTTGTGGGCCAGAGCCTCGAGCAGTTGGCCCATGGCCGCACCACCCTGACCATCGCCCACCGCCTGACCACCATCAAGGACTACGACCGCATTCTGGTTCTGGGCGCGGACGGCATCGAGGAGTCCGGCACCCACGAGGAACTGTTGGCCCGGCAGGGCGTGTATTACCGCCTGTGGAACCAGCTCCCCGGGGATGATACTCTGTAAAACGATAAAAAGCAGGCCGGGCGTTCCGCAAAAGCAGGACGCCCGGCCTGCTTTTATAGGGGCGCAGCCCCAGCGCGCGGGAGCGCGCAAACCAGTGCCGAAAACCTGTGCAAATAAAAAAACTTGGCCCACACGAATGTGTGGGCCGTGTGAAAAGCTTTTT
>JBJERT010000200.1:1187-5136 GCA_051882435.1 Faecalibacterium sp. | reverse complement strand
AACCGAAAAACTTTTTACTGCGCCCATCGCCTACGCGATGGGCGGGAAGGTTTATTGGTTGAACGGAAGGAGGTCGCACCGGTTTGCGCGCTCCCGCGCGCGGGGGCTGCGCCCCAAATCAGAGAAGTGTCGCGCCCACGTGAGGCAGGCTCTCCCAGCCCAGCACCTCCGGCAGGGCGGCGAGGTTGCCGCCGGTATAATACCATGCGCCTGCAAGACCGGCCAACAGCAACAGCAGCAGGAGGAAAAGCGCTTTCCGCAGCCGGTGCTTTTTCCGGGGCGGGACGGTGGACTGGGATGCGGAAGGAGCCGCAGTCGTGTCCGGGGCGGGAGCGGCAGTTTCGGGCGGTGGAGAAGGCGCGGCAGGCGGAGGAGAGATTTCTTCCGCCACTTTTGCGCGGTATTTCTGCCAGCGGGTGCCTTCGGCCTGCCGAAGCCCGCAGGCGGCGCGGCGCACCATATCCAACAGCCACAGAGCAGGGTTATCCTCCGGCAGGACAGAGCGCAGCCAGAAACCCTTTCGGGTACCCAGCAGGAGCGTCACGCAACGCTCCCGCGTGAGGCAGCCTGCGGCAAACTCCGCTCCCACGAGCTTTTGCGCCGCGCGCACCCGTTCCAGCTCCTGCCGCAGAGCGCCCGCAGAGCCTGCGCGGTGCAGAGCCTGCTCCTCGATGCGCGGCCCGGTACGCGGGTCCGCATAGCTCAGCGCGCCGAAATCAAACACGCGCTCTGCTCCCTCCACCGTTTCCAGCCTTGTCTCCAGCAGCGCGCCTGTGCCGGCATCGGCGCAGACCAGGAGCCTCTGGTGCTTTTCGAGAGCCTGCACCACCGCATGGGGCAGGCTCTCGCCGCCGGTGCCATACAGGTCATTGGGGAAGCAGGCGCGCAAGCTGTGCTCCCCTTTTTCCAGCATTTCCGGGCGTTTGGCCTGCAGCGCGACCAGCGTCTCGCCGCCGCGGCTCCGGCACTGAAAGCTCAGGCCCCACTTTGGCGGCAGCGCCTGCACCGCCTGCCGCACGGCCGGTGCGTCCGCGCCGAACAGCCGCAGAACACGGCGATCCAGCACGATAGTTTTTGTTTCATCGGTCATTTTCCTTCACCCCCGCGGCCGCAGGGGCCGCTTTTCAGTCTGCCAAAAATGCCGTATCCAATGCATCCAGCGCCGGGAGACTGCCGCACTCGTTTCGGGCGAGCGTCCGGGTCCCTGTCGGGACCTTGCCCTGAGCGAGGCGCAGAGCAAGCTCCAGCGCGGCCTGCGCCGCCCGCGCGCGGATAAGCGCGCGATCCGGCCGCGAGACGAACAGTTTCTTTACCGATACGGTCTCTCCGCGCACGGCCCCCAGATAGACGGTGCCCACCGGGCGCACAGCATCCCCGCCGGTCGGCCCGGCCACACCGGTCACGCTGACAGCGATATCTGCGCCCGCGGCCTGTGCCGCCCCCAGCGCCATCTGCGCCGCTACCGGAGCGGACACGACGTTATATTTGGCGATCACAGCCGGGTCTACGCCTACCAGTCGGGTCTTTGCCTGTTCCCAATAGGTCACGAAGCCATAGCCGAACACCTCGCTGGCGCCGGACACGGAAGTCAGGCGCTGGGCAATGAGGCCGCCCGTACAGCTCTCGGCTGTCGCAAGGGTCAGTCCGTTTGCCCGCAGGGTGTGGACCACGGTCTCTTCCAGCCCGGCCACATCCTCATCATACACCGCATCACCCAGAATTTCATAGAACTTTTTGGCATACGCACGGCATTTCGCCGCACCATCCTCATCGGAACCAGCCCGGGCCGTGATGCGGATCTCGCATTCGCCGGTCTTGCAATAGATGGCGGCGGTAGGGTTCGCGTTTTCCAGCAGCGGACGCACACGGTATTCGATATCGCTTTCACCGCCCAGCACCCGAAGGGTCAGGGAATGAAGGGTGCAGCTCTGACGCTCCAGCAGCAGCGGGCGCACGCTCTCCTCCCACATCGCCCGCATCTCATGGGGTACACCGGGCATCAGCACCGCACAGCGCCCGTCCTGCTCGAACCATGCACCCGGCGCCGTTCCATGGTGGTTGACGATCTTATGCCCATGCACGGGGACCATCGCCTGCTTGCGGTTGTTGGGCGTCGTCACGCGGCCGGAGGCGGCGAAAAAAGCCGTGATCTTGTTCCATTCCGCCTCGTCGAAGGCCAAAGTGTCGCCGTAGCAGGCAGCCACGGTCTCTTTGGTCAGGTCGTCGGCGGTGGGGCCAAGCCCGCCGGTAAAGACCAGAAGGTCACACCGCTGTTTTGCTTCATTTACCCAGTCTGCCAGGCGGTCATGATTGTCCCCTACTGTGCTCTGACGCTGGACTGTGATGCCCAGCGCGGCCAGCTCACGGCTCAGATACTGGGCGTTGGTATTCAGGATATTGCCGAGCAGAAGTTCTGTGCCCACGCTGATGATCTCTGCTGTCATGATGGAAGCGCCTCTTTTCTTTTATGGGGATCATGCTTCAAATTCGATATCGTCGGTCAGGCGGATACGGATGCGCTCCGCCGCCGCGGCTGCCTCTGCCTCCAGCGCAGCAAGCTCCGGCATCCCGGCCTCCGCCTCGAGGATCTCTGCCAGCTCGGGACGGATCTTCGGATGGGGCGGCGTGAAGATCGTGCAGCAGTCCTCATAGGGCAGGATGCTGGTCTCAAAAGTATTGATATGGCGGGAGGTCTCGATGATCTCCGTCTTATCCATGCCGATGAGCGGGCGCAGCACCGGCAGGTCCTGAGCGGTGTCCGTGCATTGCAGTGCTTTGACGGTCTGGCTGGCCACCTGTGCCAGGCTCTCGCCCGTGATGAGCGCGTCGCAGCCCTGTTTTTTGGCAATGACGCTGGCAATGCGCATCATGCTGCGGCGCATCAGCACCGTGAACAGCACATCCGGCGCATGGTCGCGGATATACTCCTGCGGGCGGGTATAGGGCACCACGAACAGATTTGTGCTGCCGGTATAGACCGCGACCCGCTGGGCCAGCGCCTTGACCTTGAGCTTCGCGCGCTCAGAGGTATAGGGAGGCGAGGCAAAATGGATATGATCCAGCGCAAGGCCGCGCTTCGCCATGCGATAAGCCGCCACCGGGCTGTCGATGCCGCCGGAAAGCAGATTCAGCGCGCGGCCGCTGGTGCCCACCGGCAGGCCGCCCTCGCCGGGCACCTTGGGGCCGTGGATATAGGCGCCGTAGTCGCGGATCTCCACGATGACCTTGAACTGGGGGGAATGGACGTCCACCTTGAGGTAATTGTGTTTGCCCAACAGGTAGGCACCCAGCTCCCGCATCAGCTCAGGGCTGGTCATGGGATAGGTCTTGTCCGAACGGCGGGCCTCCACCTTGAAGGTGCGGATCCCCCGCAGACTGTCGCCAAGATATTCCTCCGCGGTGCGGCAGATGGTGTCAAAGTCCTTGTCGCAGACCACGGCGCGGCTCAGCGCGGCAAGGCCAAAGACCTTGGACACCCGCTCAAACGCGAGGTTCATGTCTACGTCATCCTCTTCCGGCTCCATGTAAAAGGTAGACTGGGTGCAGTATACCTTGAACCGGCCCACCGTTTTGAGGCGGTAGCGCAGGATCTTCATCATTGCGGACTCAAACTGATTGCGGTTCAGGCCCTTGAGGGACATTTCGCCCTGATAGCCCATGATAATTTCTTTCATCGTGACTCTCCCGATTTTTATTTTTTGATGCGCTGCAAGTGCTTCATGCCGTCCTCAAAGCGTTCGAGGAAAGCGTCCACGTCCTCGGGGGTGTTGTCGGCACAGAACGAGACGCGGATGGCCGTGTCGATGGCCAGCGGCGGGCGCTTCATGGCCGCCAGCGTATGGCTGGGCTGGCCCCGGCCGCAGGCACTGGCAGAGGAAACATAGATTTGCTTTTCCGCCAGAAACGCCAGCATCGTTTCGCTCTTGATACAGTTCTCACTGAAATTCAG
>JBJERT010000200.1:0-1087 GCA_051882435.1 Faecalibacterium sp. | reverse complement strand
GCCACAAAGGTCACATGGAAGCCCTGCGCGGCCAGACGTTCCAGCGGGCGGCGCACACTGGGATGCTCAAAGCCCGAAGCCACGATGCCCTTGCCAAACGTGCGGGTCATCGCCGCGCCCAGCAGTGCAAGGTTGTTGCTTTCGCTGCCGCAGGAGGTAAAATACAGCTCCCGCGGCTTGCAGCCCAGCGTCCGCGCCACAGCGGAACGGGCCGTGTTCAGTGCCTCCTCGCTGCGCGCACCGGGGGCATAGAGGCTGGACGGATTGGCCCAGTGCTCCCGCATGGCCTTGTCAACGACATCTGCCACCTCCGGCGCAACAATGGTCGTGGCAGCGTTATCCAGATAATGAAGTTCGGGGTTCTGAAGCATATGGAGTTCCTGCTTTCTGTTGTCAAAAATAAGCCAGTGTAAGTATAGCACAACGCGGCACAGAACGCAAAAATTTTGAGCTGTTTCCCTGTGCTGCGGACCGCTCCTTTTATCTTGCGCCCTGCACTGCGCTCTGTTATACTAGAGCCAGACCTATATAAAAGGGAGGGATTCTGTATGACAAAGCAGCTTTTGGGACAGGCGCTCGGAAAAGTAACGGCAGGCATCCTTTGCTTTGTGCTTGTGCTGTTCGGTCCGGCCGGCACTTTTCGCTGGTGGAATGCATGGCTGTTGATGCTCATCCTGTTCGTGCCCATGCTTTGCGCGGGCTTTGTCCTGATGGCAAAAAACCCTGACCTTCTGCGCAAGCGTCTGCGTATGAAAGAGGAACAGCGGGAACAGAAACTGGTCATCCTGTACAGCACTCTGATGTTCGTGGGCGGCTTTGCTGCGGCAGGACTGAGCTTTCGGTTCCGGTTCGGATCGCTTCCGGCGTGGGTGTCCTGGGCGGCGGCCGTAGTGTTTCTGGTCAGCTATGCTTTCTATGCCGAGGTCCTGCGGGAGAACGCCTACCTTTCCCGCACAGTAGAAGTTCAGGAAGGGCAGAAAGTCATCAGCACCGGGCTGTACGGCATCGTGCGGCATCCGATGTACAGTGTGACGCTGTTTTTGTTCCTTTCCATGCCGCTGGTGCTGGGGTCGGCGGTGTCGCTGCT
>JBJERT010000199.1:0-5140 GCA_051882435.1 Faecalibacterium sp. | reverse complement strand
TCTGCGCGGAGCAGAAGCGGTCTTTGAACAGCATTCACATCAGGGGGGCAATGGCCTTGAGCAATCTTCCGATAATACGCAGGCCGGTCTTACCCTGCCAGATGCTCTGGCGGGTCAGCTCGACCGTGCGGCACTGGGCAAGCGTGTTCTGGAAATCCTGCTCGATGGCAGAGATGCAGCGGGTCCCTGCCATCCATACCGCGCACTCAAAGTGGTGGTAGAGGCTGCGGTAATCCAGATTGATGGTACCCACCACGGCTTCGCGGTCGTCCACCACAAAGACCTTGGCGTGGACGAAACCCGGCTTCCACTCCGAGATTTTGACGCCCGCCTTGAGCAGAGAGGCGTAATGGGTCTTGGCGAGGGCGTAGACGAACTGTTTGTCCGGGATGCCGGGCAGAATGAGGTGGACATCCACGCCCCGCTCCGCCGCAAAGCGGAGGGCCGTTTCCAGCTCGCCGTCCAGAATAAGATAGGGGGACATGATGTGGATATAGCGCTGGGCGCGGTTGAGCAGGTCGATATACACCAGCTCGCCCACCCGTTCGTTGTCCAGCGGGCAGTCGCCGTAGGGCGCAACAAATCCCTGTGCCTCGCGGGGCGGGATGGGCTGGGTCAGGAAACGCTCAAATTCCGGCTCTTTTTTCATGATGCCCCACATCTGCAGGAAGAGCGCCGTCAGCGAGCGCACACCCTCGCCCTCCAGCATGATGGCCGCATCCTTCCAGCGGCCGTGTTTCTGGACATGGTTGATATACTCGTCCGCCAGATTTACGCCGCCGGTAAAGCCCACCTGCCCGTCGATGACCAAGATCTTGCGGTGGTCCCGGTAATTATAATGGGTGGAGACGAACGGGGCCATGGGGGAAAAGACCTTGCACTGGATGCCCAGCGCCGCCAGCCGCTTCGGATAGTCCCGCGGCAGAGTCGAAAACTCGCAGGTGCCGTCATACATCACCCGCACGTCCAGACCTTCGGCGGCCTTTCGGACAAGGACTTCCAGGATCTTGCCCCACATCAGGCCCTCATCCACGATGAAATATTCCAGAAAAATATAGCGCTGCGCGCGCTCCAGCTGGCGCAGAAGCTCTTCAAATTTGGCTTCCCCGCTGGGGAAATAGGTCACCTCGGTGTTCTCGTAGACCGGAAAGCCTCCGCCGTTGCCCCGAAGATACCGTGCCAGCGATGCCGCGCCGGGGCTGCTCTGCGTTTCCAGACGGTCCAGTACGCCTTCCTGCTGGGGCAGCTCCTGCCGGGTCTTGCCCTCCAGCTCCCTCAGACGCCGCTTGAGCACACCGTGTCCCAGGTCGCTCTGGACGTACCAGAACAGCAGTACGCCCACCACCGGAGCGATCATGATGACGACCAGCCAGGTGATCTTGGCGCTGTTGTCCATCTCGAGGTTCAGCAGGTAGAGCACCATGCTGGCCGAAAGGACGATGGATGCCCCATAATAGTGCGGCAGAAGCTGACCAAACCACCGGAACATGCTGAACAGCACCCCCACCTGCAAAAGCAGGAGCAGGAGCACGAGTCCGAATCGGCTGAAAATCGCGTGTACGATGCCCTTCTGTCCCTTTTTGAGCAGGTTCAGGCCGGTGTCCTCGATATCGCGGACCTTATCCTTCACATTTTGCTTGAGCTGTTCTTTTTGCATGGCTACCATGTCCTTTTTCAAATTTCTCCTATTATAGACCTTTTTTATCAAAATGTCTACCGTCTCAGCGCTGCCGGGGGCAGAACTGAGACAAACCGGGCGTTTTGTTCCTTCTGGAAAAAGCAGGCTGCGCGCTGCAGGATCGGGGCGCAGCCCCCGCGCGCGGGAGCGCGCAAAAGATGGCCGCCCCGCTCCCGGCTCCCCGGAAACCCTCTGCAAAACGCGAATGCGTTTTGCGACTGAAACGCTTTTTAGCTTCCTTTTTCTCGAAAAAGGAAGAAAAAAGAAAGAAACTCAGCGCCGCCGCAGCGTCACGGCAAAGCTGCCCTGTGCGGCGTGGCAGCGTTCCACCAGCTCCCGGGGCTGGCGGCACAGGCCGTGGTTGTGCCACGGGTCGTTGAACCAGAAGCCCTCATCGTCGTAGCCCACCAGAAGCAGGCAGTGTTCGTTGCACTTCCACGCAAAGTCGGTGCCGTCGGCCAGTTTCCAGTGGTCTTCTTTGGGCACGGGCTGGAAGTCCAGCGTGGCCCAGAACACCACCGGCATGCCCGCGTCGATGTACCGGCACAGCTCGGCGGCGGTCTTTCCGGTCTCGTCCACGACCTCGAACTGTTCCGCCGCGCCGCAGGCATCCAGCGCGCTTTCCAGCGCCCGCACGATGCAGGGCGCATAGCAGCCGTAGCCCGTGTGGTCGTGCGGGTCGCCGGGATAGACCTGCCACGGGTCGGGGCCGTACAGAACGCCGTCCTGCTCCCAGAAAGGCGCGTGGGGCAGGTCGCGCGCAATAAAGGTATCCGGGTCGACGGGCAGGCCCATCGTTTGCAGGAGCATCACGGCGCTGATGCTCTCACAGCCGTTGACCCAGCGCTCGGTCTGGTCGATATAGGGTGCAAGTACAAGTTTTTTCATAAAAAGTCCTCCCAGAAATCGCCGCAGGCTATCCAAATCCGACGTTTTGTGATATTATGTGATGAGAAAGAGCGGCCGACGCCGCGTTAAGATAAGTATAGCGGATTTGAAGTGCTTTGACCAGAGGGCAGTGCACGATCCAAGCAGGAGGAGTCTGGAAAACGATGAAAAATCTCATCATTGGCATTGCGGGCGGCTCGGGCAGCGGCAAGACCACGCTGGCCCTGCGGCTCAAGGAGCGCTTTGGGGAGGACGAGGTGCGTCTGATCTCCCACGACAGCTACTACAAGCGCCACGACGAGCTGCCCTACGAGCAGCGCTGCAAGCTGAACTACGACCACCCGGATGCGTTCGACAACGATCTGATCGTCCGGCATCTCCGCACGCTCAAGGCCGGGCAGGCCATTGATTGCCCTGTTTACGATTACACCATCCACAACCGCAGCGATCGGGTCCAGCACATCGAACCGGCACCGGTGCTCATCGTGGAGGGCATCCTGCCCTTTGCGGAGCCGGAGCTGTGCGCATTGTTCGATTACAAGATCTTTGTGGACACCGACGCCGACGAACGCATCCTCCGCCGCATCCTCCGCGACGTCAAGGAGCGCGGCCGTTCGCTGGACAGCGTGATAAACCAGTACCTTACCACCGTCAAGCCCATGCACGACGCGTTCGTGGAGCCGAGCAAGCGCCGCGCCGACATCATCATCCCCAACGGCGGCGAAAACGGCCCCGCCGTCGAGGTGCTTGCGCATCACATCCGAAGCCTCATCGAAAAGGCGAACCAGATGTGACGGGGACGGGGGTTTTTGTTCCTTTTTGAAAAAAGGAACCGAAAAACTTTTCAATCGGCCCACACATGCGTGTGGGCCAGGTTTTTACATGCGCAGGCGGCGGCACCGGTTTGCGCGCTCCCGCGCGCAGGGGCTGCGCCCGGCGGCGGTCCAGTTCAGCGTTGCAGTGGGGCACTTCTTGGCTCCCCCTCTGGGGGAGCTGTCACGGCGCAGCCGTGACTGAGAGGGCGCCTCCCTCCATGAGGGAGGTGGCATCGCGCCAGCGATGACGGAAGGAGTATTACACACTGCAACTCCCCCAGTCGCCTGCGGCGACAGCCCCCTCTGGGAGGGGGCCTATTCGCGCTGAATTTATGGGTTGCTATAAACAGTCCTCTACAAAGACATAACCCCCAAAGCGTATGCTCTGGGGGCAAAATAAACAGGAACGGCATTACACCGCTCTCTCACAGGCTTTTAGGCAAAAATCTGCTCGCACAGGCTTTCAATCGTGTACGGCGAAGCGGTTATGGTCAGTTGATTCCCGTGGAGTTTAATCGTGGTTTTCGGAACTTGTCCCAGAGGGATTCCAGCCTTTTGTGCTGCTGACCACTCAGCCTTAACACGAAATTGCTCCAAATCATTCCATTTGCTCTGCACCTGACGCACCTGTTGAGGGGACAGGGAAATCGTTACCGAGAAATCTTCTGCGCTCAATCGATAGGAGATATCCCGGAACCCGTACTTCTCCATCAGATCCTTGCACCATTCTTCGTACATTCTAAATCACTCCTTTTTGTATCGTATTTATACATCTGCAACGGGATGTTACAGCCAAAATGAAAAGAGTGCCCCGGAGAGCGGGGTTTGCTCTCCGGGGCGGTGGGGTTTGGGGTTTTTGGTTATTCGAACTTAAGAATCTTCCTCGCGGAAGGGGGATAACTTAATTACTTATGAACCCGGATAGTCTAATTACCCAAGCGGGTTCACGATCGTGCTAATGTTGGCGTTCTCGAGAATACGATTGACATCCAGACCAGCCGCAGTAGTCACGATAACAACAAACTCGCGGCCATTGACAGTAGAGATACCAACACCGATATCAACGGGCTCCTGAGTCATAACGTAACCAGCGTGAGCAAGCTGCTGCTTTGCTTCCTGAGTCATCTCGTATGCACGAGCATTGTCATCGAACGCATAGCCAACAATCGGAGTTTCCACATTGTCGCCAGAAAGGGTAGTCCGCCCAATCTCACGGACATCATCGCTGGTTCTGCCCGGATTGCGGGAGATAACATAAACTCTCTCGTTAGTCATTGCAGCAGAACCGCCAGCAGCAAAGGTCAGCTTGCTGTTGATCGTCTTGAGGGGAACAAAAGCGGAAGTGCCACCCTGAGTCCAGATAGCGCAGTCAGTGTTATTGGTGTTGGGATCAGCCGCCAGAATGTCGGCGATAGCCTGAGCCTTGGCATCCAGACCAGCGTCGATGCCAACCAGGCCAGCCTCGACCAGGTTCTGATCGCTGTTACGATAGAAGTTCACGTACTTCAGAACAGTGTCCTGAGCATTGGCCGTAGTGGGCTCGTCAGTGTCGGGAATCTCCGGCAGATTGGTGCCTGCGGAGCAGCCAGCCAGCAGAGCCAGAGACATCACGCCAGCCAGAATTGCGGCAGAGGCTTTCTTGAACAGTTTCATTTGGTTTTTTCCTCCTTAAGGATTTTTTACGGGTTTCAAATTTGATTTGTGCTCCCGCGAGTCGAACCCCTGCGGCTGTGGGAGCATCTTTAGTATACCCCCCCCC
>JBJERT010000198.1:0-5141 GCA_051882435.1 Faecalibacterium sp. | reverse complement strand
CCCCCGTAAAAAAAGCCCCGCCGGGGCAGAGCGTGCACGGGCACACGCCGCCTCGGCGGGGATGCAGGGAGAAGATGAATACGTTGAGAATGTCGTCAGGGGGTGAAGGGGGCTTATTCCTTCACGAAGTTGGCCAGCAGGTAGGTTTCGGCTGCGGGGCACCACAGGCCGTTGTTGGCCTCCACGATATCCGCCAGCGCGGTGTAGCGCGGGTCCTCGGCGCCCTTGGCGCGCAGATCGGTCAGGGCGGTCAGGGGCATCTCGGCGTGAGTGTAGATGAGCTTTTTGCCGCCGGGGATCTTGGGCAGGTTGAGGGTCGCTTCCGCCGCGGCGTCCAGACCGCCGACGTGCGTGACCATGACAGCCGGGTCCAGACGGCCCTCGGCGGTCATCTTCATGGACTCCAGCATATCGGCGGTGTTGCCGCCGGTGGTGCCCATGACGTGGGTCGAATTGTAATGCACATCATAGAAGTTCATCGTGGCGCTGAACTTTTTGTCGGTGGGACCAGCAAAGAAGTTCAGGCAGCCGTCACGGCCCAGGATGGCGGAGCTTTGGGTCACGACCGCCGCCACGGGCGCATAGCACAGCACATCGTCATAGCCGGTGCCGCCGCTGATCTTGAGCAGCTCGGCCACGGGGTCCTCCAGCTTGCCGGTGTTGACAAAGTGCAGCTCGATGCCCTTTTCCGCCCACTCCTTCGGCGGGAAGAGGCTGGCCGCGCGGTCCAGACGCTCCTGATTCAGGTCGGTGACCACCAGCAGGGAGGGGTGGATATCGCGGTGCAGCGCATAGGTCAGCGCGCCCAGACCCATGGGGCCTGCGCCTGCCATAATGGCCAGCTTGCCGTCCTTCTTGATGCCCATTTCGTGGGTATACACGCCCATCTGGGTATGATACGCGGCGTTGAACGCGCCGATGGAGCAGCTCATCGGCTCGGCCAGGGACGCCTCATAGTAGGCCTCGCCCTGATACTCCAGCATGCAGCCGCACTCCATGACCTCGGCGGGCAGGATGCAATAGGTGGCGTCGCCGCCGCAGAACTCATAAGAATAGCCGGGGCTCCACATGGTGCCCTTATAGTTCAGGGCGGGCTGGATGGTGAACTTCATGCCCGGCTTGAACTGGTCCTGATACTTTTTGCCGACCTCCACGATATCGCCCGCGAACTCGTGGCCCATGATGGCCGGATGCTCGGCGACATCCTCGTGGACACGCTTGTGGTCCACGCCCAGAATGGCACATTTATAAGTAGACATGCAGATGGAGTCGGAGACGACCTTGACCAGGATCTCGTCGTCCTTGATGGCGGGCAGCTCAAACGTATCGATGCGCAGGTCGTTGGCAGCGTGCAGACGGACAGCTTTGGCTTTCATATTCGTATTCTCCTTTTTCAGTTTCATGTTTGGTTCGGGGTCGGAAGGGCGGATGCTTACAGGGTATGCCATTTGACCCGGGGCATCAGGGTCTCGATGACGCCGTATTCGGCGGCCTGCGTACCGCTGCACATCACATTGGCGGCACCGGTCGCGGTGGATAGCACCACAGCGTCGGTCAGGGGGAGCTGGCGGTCGGCGGCATAGGCCAGCGCGGCCACCACGCTGTCGCCCGCGCCCACCGTACTGCCGACCTTGACCTTCAGGCCCTCGGCATAGATGGAGTTCTCGCGGGTGACGTAGAGCGCGCCGCGGCTGCCCATGGAGACCACCACCATCTGGATGCCCTCGGCCAGCAGGTCGCAGGCGGCCTCGTGCAGCTCCTGGGTCGTTTCCAGCGTCCGGCCCATCAGGCGGGACAGCTCGTCGTTGTTGGGCTTGATCAGGTAGGGCGCGGCCTTGATGCCCTCGGCCAGCAGCTCGCCGTCCGCGTCCAGGAACACCTTTGCCCCTTTGCGGCGGCACTCGGCCACCCATTTGCGGTAGGTATCTTTGGGCGCGCCCGCGGGCAGGCTGCCCGCCAGCACAACGATGTCGTTCGGCTCGATGAGATTCGTCAGGCGCCACAGCAGGCCATTCAGGATGCCCTCGGTCACCTGGATGCCCGGCTCATTGATATCGGTATTGGTGTGGCGCTCCGGGTCGATGATTTTGAGATTGGTGCGGGTCTCGCCGTCCACGAAGCAGAACTCGCAGTCCAGCCCGCGCCGGGTGAGCTGGTCGGCGATGGCGTGGCCGCTGGTACCGGCCAGGATGCCCATCGCCTTGCTGGTCCCGCCAAGCTTGGCGATGACCTTGGAAACGTTGATGCCCTTGCCGCCCGGATCCGTGCGGACGGTGGCGATCCGGTTCACCGTATCCAACGTGAAACGGGGGATCTCTACCGTTTTATCCAGTGCGGGGTTGAGCGTGATGGTATAGATCATACAAAACCTCCTGCTTGTTCGGGGTGCGGAAACAGCGAAAACGAACGAAACGAAAGCCTTCATCCGGTGCTCTGTTCACCGGATGTTCTGGTTTTATCATAACAGTGCCCCTGCCCGATTGCAAGCGGACGATGCGGCCACTTTGGCACGAGCGCCCAGTGCCAAAGCTCCGGGGGCGTTCTCATCTTGGAATATGACAGAATTATGAATCTTTCAAAACTTTTTTTCCAAAGCCTTGACACGAAAAGAAAATTGGATATAATGGTCTTAGCACTCAGGAAGAACGAGTGCTAAACCATCACAACGAACTACAACATATCAGAAGGAGGCGGGCGCAATGGCAATGGATGCGCGCAAACAGCGGGTCTTGCAGGCCATCGTAGCGCTTTACGGCCTCGAGGGCGAGCCTGTGGGCAGCAGCGTGCTGGCCAACTACTTCGACATGGCGGTCTCCAGCGCGACGCTGCGCAACGAAATGGCGGCGCTGACCAAGCTGGGACTGCTGGAGCAGCCCCACACCAGCGCGGGCCGCGTACCCAGCGCCAAAGGCTACCGCTACTATCTCGACAACCTTTTGACCGACGACCAGCCGCTGGACCGTGTGACCCGCTCGCGGGTGGACGCGGTGTTCGCCAGCCTGGACCACGAGCCTGACAAGCTGGCGCAGGGTGCCGCCAAGGCACTGGCGCAGATCAGCGGCTGCACCGCCGCCATCAGCACCCCCTGTGCCGAGGACCTGTGCATCGCGCACTTCGAGGTCGTGCAGGTGGGCCGCAGCGCGGCCGCTGTGCTGGCCGTCACCACAGCGGGCTATGTCCGCACACGGGTGGCGCGGGTGCGCAGCGGCCTGACCCGGGAGAACGCCGCGGTGCTGGCCTCGCTGCTCAACCGCAACCTGACCTTCGTGGCGCCCGTGGACCTTTCCCGGCGGCTCCTGGCCGACCTGTGCAGCCAGACAGCGCCGGAGCTGGTGCCCGTCATCTCCGCTGCCGCCGCCATCCTGCAGGACTGCACCACAGCCCACGTCTATCTGGGCGGCGAGCAGCATCTGCTGGAATGGCCCCAGCTTGAGGGCAAGGTCGGTGCCATCCTCGCGCTGCTGAACGATGAGGACGCCGCCGCGCGGCTCATCCAGCCGCCCCCCGACCGCAGCCAGACCGTGCTGCTGGGCGAGGATCTGGAACCGCAGATCCCCGGGCTGTGCATCGTCAGCGACCGCTATCTGGTAGGCGGCGGGCTTTCCGGCTCCATCGCCCTGATCGGGCCGACCCGGATGCCCTTCCAGAAGCTGATGCCCCTGCTGCACGCCTTTGCCGACCAGCTCGGCGAGGCCATGGCAGGCCGACGCAAAGATACCCCGCAGACTGCCGCCCCGCGGCGGACTGTCATCTATAAGGAGGATTTGGAATGAGCGAAGAGACCAAAAAGACCCCGCAGGCCGACGAGCCGCCCGCGGAACCGGCCGCAGGCGCGGAGCAGACCCCGCAGGCTCAGCCCGAGGCGGCGGCTCAGACCGAAGCCCCGGCAGAGCCGGAAGCCCCCGAGGCGGACGCCGCCAAGGAGGACACCAGGAAAAAGGACGGCTGGTTCAACAAAAAGGCCCGGGAGCTGGAGGCCGTCAAGGCCAAGCTGGACGCCGCCGAAAAGAACGCCGCGCAGGCCAGGGACCAGCTCCTGCGCATGGCAGCCGAATACGACAACTACCGCAAGCGCTCCACCCGTGAGGCGGATCAGAAGTTCAACGACGGCGTGTCTTTTGCCGTGAACCAGATCATCCCCATCCTGGATACGCTGGAAATGGCCGCCAACGCCCCCACCACCGACGAGAATTACAAGAAGGGCGTGACCATGACGCTGGATAAGGCCGCAAAAGCGCTTCAGACGCTCCACGTCGAGGAGATCGAGGCGCTGGGCAAGCCCTTCGACCCTAACCTCATGAACGCTGTCCAGCAGGTCCCCGCCTCCGACGGACAGCAGAGCGGCACGGTGGTCACCGTCTATCAGAAGGGCTACCGGCTGGGCGACAAGATCGTCCGCCACGCCACCGTGGTCGTGGCCGAATAGTCCGCTTTCCCTCCCGGGTACGGGAGTTCAAGATAAGATCCCGCAGAACGCTACGAAAATGATAAACAAACCTGTTATGGTTCTTTTTTGAGAGAGGAGCTTTCATTATGAGCAAGATCATTGGCATCGACCTTGGTACTACCAATAGCTGCGTCGCCGTCATGGAAGGCGGCGAGCCTGTCGTCATCGCAAACTCTGAGGGCGCACGCACTACCCCGTCTGTGGTGGGTTTCACCAAGACCGGCGACCGTCTGGTCGGTCAGGTCGCAAAGCGTCAGGCCATCACCAACCCCGAGAACACCGTGGCTTCCATCAAGCGCCAGATGGGCACTGACCACAAGGTCACCCTGAACGGCAAGGACTACACTCCCCAGCAGGTCAGCGCTATGATCCTGCAGAAGCTGAAGGCCGACGCCGAGGCTTATCTGGGCGAGACCGTCTCCGAGGCCGTCATCACCGTGCCCGCTTACTTCAACGACAGCCAGCGTCAGGCCACCAAGGACGCCGGCACCATCGCGGGCCTGAACGTCCGCCGCATCATCAACGAGCCGACCGCCGCGGCTCTGGCCTACGGCGTGGACAAAGAGGATGACCAGAAGATCATGGTCTACGACCTGGGCGGCGGCACCTTCGATGTCTCCATCATCGAGATGGGCGACGGCGTCACCGAGGTTCTGGCCACCAACGGCGACACCCATCTGGGCGGCGACGACTT
>JBJERT010000197.1:4044-5212 GCA_051882435.1 Faecalibacterium sp. | reverse complement strand
ACCACGCCGGTGCCCTTGGTCATGTCGGCGTGCTCGTCGCAGACGATGGGGATCTCCTTGTTCAGCAGGGGCAGCACCACATGGCAGCCGTGGAGATGGGCATAGCGCGGATCGTCGCCGTTGATGGCCACCGCCGTGTCGCCCAGCATGGTCTCCGGGCGGGTCGTGGCCAGCTCCAGCATCTCGCCGGTCTCCTTGACCGGGTAGAGCAGGTGCCAGAAGTGGCCGTCCTTTTCCTCGTACTCCACCTCGGCGTCCGAAATGGAGGTGTTGCAGTGGGGGCACCAGTTGACCATCCGGTTGCCGCGGTAGATCAGGCCCTGGTCATACAGCCGCACGAACACCTCTTTCACGGCGTCAGAACAGCCTTCGTCCATGGTGAAGCGCTCGCGCTCCCAGTCGCAGCTGCTGCCCAGCTTTTTCAGCTGGCTGACGATGCGGTCGCCGTACTTGGTCTTCCAGGCCCACGCGCGGTCCAGGAAGCCCTCGCGGCCCACCATCTCTTTGGTCAGGCCCTCGGCGCGCATGGCCTCCACCACCTTGGCCTCGGTCGCGATGGATGCATGGTCGGTGCCGGGCACCCACAGCGCGGCATAGCCCTGCATCCGCTTGGTACGGATGAGGATATCCTGCATCGTGTTGTCCACCGCATGGCCCATGTGGAGCTGGCCGGTGACGTTCGGCGGCGGCATCACGATGGTATAAGGTTTCTTGTCCGGGTCGGCCTTCGTGTGGAAGTAGCCGCCGTCCAGCCAGAACTGATAAATGCGGTCCTCCACCTGGCTGGGATCATACTGTTTTGCGAGTTCTTTCATATTGTCCTCCCAATGATTTGCAGCGGGGTGCAAAAAAGCCGCCCCACAGAGACTTCCATGGGACGGCTGTATCTTACGACAAACCGCGGTACCACCCAAATTGCGCGCACGGCAGACCCGCTGCGCGCCTCTTGATGCTCCGGTAACGTGGAGCAGCCCCGGAGACGGCTAACGAAGGCAGCCGGCCCCCGGCTCACCGCCCCTGCTCAAAAGCGACAGCACACCGCGCAGCCCCGCCGGGCTTTCACCTTGCCCCGGCTCTCTGAGAGGATGGATGCGGCGCGCACTCTTTTTCAACGCATTTGGTATAAAAGAATATAGCGGTTTTTGGGCGTTTTGTCAATCTGTTTTTT
>JBJERT010000197.1:0-3944 GCA_051882435.1 Faecalibacterium sp. | reverse complement strand
CTCCGCCTTCAGCCGGGCGATCAGCCGTTCCATGAGCGCCACGCGGTTGAAGGGGGTCATCAGATAGAAGCCGTCCGCGTAGGGCAGAGCGGCCTCGGCGGCGCGCAGCGAGACCTCCAGCCCCAGAGCCTCGCCTTCCGCTCGGTCCAGACCCTCGAAGCGGCGGATGATCTCGGCGTCCACATGGATGCCGTTGACCTCGTTTTCCATAAAAATGGCGTTGCGCTGGCTGACCACCGGCAGGATGCCCGCCAGCAGCCTGGCCCGCGGCCCGAACGTCTCCCGGGTCAGGCGCAGATTTTCCACCGCCTGCGCAGAGAGCAGCGGCTGGGTCAGGAACCCGGTCATACCATTTTCGAGCTTTTCCCCGGCGCGGCGCAGCTCCACCGCAAAGTTGCGGGCGTTGAGGTTCAGCGCGCCGAACACCGTGAGCGGCGCAGGCATCTCTCTGCCCTCGCCTGCCAGCGAAACGATGTACTGCGCCAGCTTGCGGGAGTTGAACTGATAGACGTTTTTGACCTCGTCGCGCTCGGCGGTGGGGATGGGGTCGCCCGTAATGGCCAGCACCTCCCGCACACCTTCCGCGTAAAGCCCCAGAAGCAGCGCCTTGGTCGCGTTCAGATTGCGGTCCCGGCAGGTCATGTGGGGCAGGACGCTCATTCCCAGCTCTCTGTGGACCCGGCAGGCCACCAGCGAGGAATCCATCCGCGCCCGGGCGATAGGGCAGTCCGCAATGGTCAGCAGATCCGCCCCCGCCGCCTGCAGGCGGCGCGCGCCTTCCAGATAAGCAGTAAGGTCGGCATCTTTGGGAGAATCCAGCTCCACCGCGATGACCTTTTCCCCCGCGTTCAATCGGCGCAGGAAGGCGTCGTCTGCCTGCGGCGCAGGCGTAGCCGCGGCGGCAGGACGCGCCGCCGGGCGGGACGGAGCAGCCTCCGGCAGAAGGTCCAGCTCGGCGCGCAGCGCGGCGATGTGCGCCGGGGTCGTGCCGCAGCAGCCGCCCAGGATGCGCACACCCGGCTGTTCGGCGGCGACGCGGGCCAGTTCCCCGGCAAAATAAGCGGGACGCCCCTGATACCGCACCTGGGTGCGTGCCACGACCGGATAGCCCGCGTTGGGCATCAGAGACAGCGGCAGGCTCACCGGGCCGAGCTGCTGCGCAAGAGTGCGCATCGCGCCCGGGGCGGAGACGCAGTTCAGACCCACCGCGTCCACCAGACCGCTGGCCGCCATACGGTGGGCCAGATCCCGGCAGTGCAGGCCCTCACGGGTATAGCCGTCCGGCAGCACCGCAAAGGAGACGAGCACAAAGACATCGGCGCACACGGCCCGGATCCGGCGCACCGCCTCCAGCACACCCGCGTCCGAGCTGAGCGTCTCGAACAAAAAGCATCTTGCGCCCAAATCGGTAAAGCGCTGCGCCACGGCAGAATAGAGCCGGGCGGCCGGGCATGCCTCCGTATCGGGAGCGGGGCCGATATCCGCAAAGACGGCCGCGCCCGTCTCGCGCGCCGCCTGCTCGGCCAAAGACCATCCTGCGTCCAGCAGGGCCTCCCAACCGGGAAGCTGGGCCGCGGCCATGCGCGGCAGGCCAAAGGTATTGGTTTTGATCGCGTCGGCCCCGGCAGCAAGGTATTCCCGGTGGACGGCCAGAACGCCCTGCGGGTCGGTCCGGTTCGCCTGTTCTGGCTCCTGCCCCGGCTGTGCTTTATAATAGGTGCCCATCCCGCCGTCGAACAGCAGCGGCCTGCGGGCCAGGTGGGTGCGGAGATCGATCATGGTTTTTCCTCCCCTGTTTCCTTTTTCACACCAATTTGGTTTGTTGTTCTGTTTTAGTTTATCTCACTTTCGGTAGTTGTCAAGTTTTTTCTGGCCTCACGCCTGTACACAGGGACTATCGCTTGCGTCAGGACGAATTTTATGCTATCCTATGCGTACTTTAAGAAAAGAGGAGGGATGTGTCATGCGCCATGCAGGCACACAAGTCATTGAAACGCCGCGGCTGCTTCTGCGCCGCCTTCTGCCGGAAGATGCGGACATGATGTTCGCCAACTGGGCCAGCGACCCTGCCGTCACGCGCTATCTGCGCTGGGAGCCGCACCCGGATGCCGCCCACACCCGTGAGCTGCTGACCGCATGGGCCGCCCTTTATGCGAACTCCGACTATTATCAGTGGGCGCTCGTTGAAAAAGACAGCGGGCAGGTGTTCGGCGCGATCTGCCTCACCAGTTCGCTGGCTCAGGAGCCGCAGCAGCGGGAGGAATGGCCGGGCTTTGATCTTTCGGAAGGCATTTGGGAACCGGGTTACTGCATCGGCAGAGCCTGGTGGGGCAAAGGCTATATGACCGAGGCGCTGCGGGCCGTGGTACGGTACTGGTTCGAGCGGGTCGGCGGGAACTGGCTCGTGTGCTGCCATGCGGTGGAAAATCCCGCCAGCGGCCGTGTCATGACCAAAGCAGGCTTTGTTTACGACCACGAGGCTGTATACCACAAGTTCGACGGCTCGGCGGTATCTTGCCGCAGCTATGCACTGACACGAGAACGATACGAAATGTTATATTGTGGAAGGAAATAACAGAAAGGGACTATTTTGAGCGAATTATATGATATTTTAGTAGAGACACCTCCCACGCCGGTGCTTCTTCTGGCGTTGGATCAGGGCGCATGGGACTGCGAGCGCAGTCTGGACGAGCTGGCCGCCCTGTGCGAGGCCAACCATATGACCGCCGTTGGGCAGGTGGTGCAGAAGCGCCTCACCCCCGAGGCGGGCACTGTGCTGGGCAGCGGCAAGCTGGAGGAGGCACATCTGGCGGCGCAGACCCTGGGGGCCGCGTGCGCTGTATTCGATGGCGAGCTGTCCGGCAGCCAGATCCGCAACATCGGGACAGCACTGGGCATCGAGGTCATCGACCGCACGATGCTGATTCTGGAGATCTTCCGCAGCCGCGCCGTGACCAACGAAGGAAAACTCCAGACCGAGCTGGCACTGCTGCGCTATCGCCTGCCCCGCTTGCAGGGTATGGGCGAGGCGCTGAGCCGTCAGGGCGGCGGCGGTGGCGGCGGCGGTGGTGCGCGGCGCGGCGCGGGCGAAACGAAGCTCGAGCTGGACCGCCGCCACGTCCATGCCCGCATCGACGCGCTGGCCGCCAAACTGGAGGAGCTGGAAAAACGACGCGGCGAAAGCCGCAAGGCCCGCGCCAAGACCGGCATGCCGGTGGTCAGCCTTGTGGGATATACCAATGTGGGAAAGTCCAGCCTGATGAACGCCCTGTGCGGCCCCAGTGTCGCCGAGGCCGACATGCTGTTCGCGACGCTGGACCCCACCAGCCGCAAGCTGGTGCTGCCCAGCGGCATGGCGGTGCTGCTGGTGGACACGGTCGGTTTCGTGTCCCGGCTGCCCCACAATCTGGTGGAGGCGTTCAAGAGTACGCTGGAAGAAGCCGCGTGGTCGGACGTCATCGTCCGGGTCGCGGATGCGGGCGACGACCAGCGGGAAGAACAGCTTGCCGTAACGGACGAAGTGCTGGATGGGCTGGACTGCGACGGTATCCCCCGCCTGACGGTCTACAACAAATGCGACCGGGCCGGGGCCGTCGCGTTTGACCCGGATATCCTCCTGACCAGCGCCAAGACCGGTTTCGGACTGGACAAGCTGCTGCACAAGCTGGATGAGCTGCTCTGCGACCGGGTCCGCACACTGCGCGTACTGCTGCCCTACGACAAACTCGGGCTTGCCTCCCCTATGCGGGAACGTGGCAGCGTCCTGGTCGAAGAATACCGGCCCGATGGACTCTACCTTGAAGGTATCGTGAAGATCGAGGACCTGCACTGCTTTGAGGGGTATCTGGTCTGAGGGGACGATTTTTGTTCCTTTTTGAAAAAAGGAAGTCGGGTTGCGCTTAGCTGATTTTATGCATCGGCCTTGAGCGGCCTCGCAAAAATCA
>JBJERT010000196.1:0-5224 GCA_051882435.1 Faecalibacterium sp. | reverse complement strand
GCCTACCGCAAGCTGGCGATGAAATACCACCCGGACTACAACCCCGGCGACAAGGAAGCCGAGGAGAAATTCAAAGAGATCAACGAGGCCAACGAGGTGCTTTCGGACCCCGAAAAGCGCCAGCGGTACGACCAGTTCGGCTTCGCGGGGGTAGACCCGAACTATGCGGCCAGCCAGGGCGGCGGCTTTGGGGGCTTTGGCGAGGGCGTGGACCTCGGCGACATCTTTGGCGACATCTTTGGCGGCGGCTTCGGCGGCTTTGGGGGCGGCTCCCGCAGCGCGAACCCCAACGCTCCGCGCAAGGGCCAGGACATCCGTGTACGCATCACGCTGGACTTTGACGAGGCGGTGCACGGCTGCAAGAAGAACATCACCATCACCCGGCAGCAGGAGTGCAGCGAGTGCCACGGCACCGGCTGCGCGGCGGGCACCAGCCCCGAGACCTGCCCGGACTGCGGCGGCCGCGGCTTCGTGGTGCGCCAGCAGCGCACGCCCTTCGGCGTGATGCAGAGCCAGCAGCCCTGTTCCCGCTGCGGCGGCAAGGGCAAGCTGGTCAAGAACCCCTGCAAGAGCTGCCACGGCAGCGGCAAGGTCGCCACCAAAAAGACGCTGGAGGTGTCCATCCCCATGGGCATCGACGACGACCAGAGCTTTGCGCTGCGGGGCATGGGCGACGCGGGCACCAACGGCGGCCCCGCGGGTGACGTCATCGTCATGGTCACGGTGCGGCCCGACCCGCTGTTCCAGCGCGACGGCTATGACGTATGGGTCACGGTGCCCATCACCTTCAGCCAGGCGGTGCTGGGCGACGACCTGACCGTGCCCACCATCGACGGCAAGGTCCAGTACACCATCCCCGAGGGCACCCAGAGCGGTACCACCTTCCGTCTGCGGGGCAAGGGCATCCAGTACCTGAACGGCCGGGGCCGCGGCGACATGTACGTCAAGTGCGAGGTCGAGATCCCCAAAAAGCTGAACAAGTCCCAGCGCGAGGCCCTGAAAAAGTTCGACGGTACCATGAAAGAAGAAAACTACGAGCAGCGCAAAGGCTTCTTCAAAAAACTAAAAGATATGTTCAACGGCTGAGCGTACATCAGGCGCTGAAACCACAGGACCCCCGGGCGGTATTCCCTGCCCGGGGGTCCTGTGCGCCATAGCGCAGCCAAAAAGGCCGCGGCCCACTCGTTCGGGAGTGAGCCGCGGCCCTGAATTGCCCTTTGGTATCTCCGGTCAGGAGCTATGGCGTATCACACACGCATCAGGCGGTCAGCCAGCCCAGCACGGTGAGGGGCAGCCAGGCGGTCATGTTCATCGTGGTGAACATCGCGATCGCAGCATTCCCCAGAGAGCCAGACGCATACTTGACGACCTCATTAGCGCCCTTCTGAGCCAGCTCAACGGCGTTATCGATGGTAGCGCCCTTCTTATTCTTCGCGATCCAGTCACGCGTGACCATAATACCCCAGCCAGCATTGACAAGGCTGATAATACCTGCCGCGACCCCTGCAACAGCCCTAATATCTGCAAAGCTGAAAGCGCCGCCCTGAACATAGGTCATTTCCTCTTCGTTCATGACGTTATAGTTTGCGGGCAGTTTCATCATGTTTTCCATAAGATTACCCCTTTTTTATAATGTGAAAAACCAAAGCCATAAAACAGGATACCACAAGCCAGCCACCTGTTCCAAACGAAAAAGGCTTGCCTTTAGCCTCCTGTTCTTTATCCATATTCTAGCATAAAAGCGGAAAGGCCGCAAGATTCTCAGGGAACAAGCGATAAAATCGGAAGGGATGCCAAACCCATTGCAATCATTTTGTGTAAATTGACAAGCGCACAAAAGGCCGCGGCCCACTCGTTCGGGAGTGAGCCGCGGCCCTGAATTGCCCTTTGGTATCTCCGGTCAGGAGCTATGGCGTATCACGCACGCATCAGGCGGTCAGCCAGGCGATCGCGGTGACGGGCCACCACTGGGTCATGTTGATAGCGGTGTAGACCGAAACGACTGCATTCCACAGGGACTTGGAAGCATAGTTGGCAACATCGCTGACACCCTTGCCGGCCAGATTGACGAGGGACTCAACAGAGGTATCCTTCTTGTTCTTGCCGATCCAGTCACGGGTCACGCCGACGCCCCAGATCAGGTTGCCGATGGACAGGACCGCGCCTGCCAGCATGATCACACCAGAGCTGACAGACACTGCATCTGCAAAGGTCAGCCCAGCGCCGCCGTAGGTATAGGTCATTTCCTCATCGTTCATGACGTTATAGTTCGCGGGCATCATCATTTTCTTTTCCATAATAACACTCCTTTGATAAAGAAGATTTTTTGGGCGGCACGCTCTGCACCGCTCAGAACCAAAGCAAAGAAATCACGGAAAAACGGTCTATGCCAGGAGAGCCGCTTCCACATCAGGGGACTGCGGAGCCGCCGCCCAAAAATGGATATACACCCGTTTTTCTTGCACCCATTCTACTACAGCCGTCGGATTTCCGCAAGGCAGTTTGCATATTATTAACAAAAACCGGCAAGCCTCCTAAAATTCCTGTGAAATCTTTGTGAAACCTGATGGAAAATTGTCCCAGTCCTGTCTTTCATCCCGCCACACCGGCACGGTACAGATAGGGGTCGCTCTTGAAGCTGTCGAAGCTGTACAGCACAAGGATCTGGTCATACTGATTCTGTTCCACCAGCGCGTCCAGACCGTAGTTGTAATTTCGGAAGTCCACCACGTCGATCCGGGCATAGTTTGCGGTCAGGTAGGGCACGAAGCTGTTGGCAAAGCTGTCCTTGATCACCAAAATACGTCCCGTGCCGTCGCCCTGAATGCGGCTCAGGCCGTTGTTGCCGTGCAGGAACATGGCGTATTTGTCATAGACGTCCAGCTTGGCGGTGTCGTACAGGCCGGTGGTCTCCCCCTGCTCCGGGGTGCCGGGGCCGGTCACGGTGTAGATGGTCATGGCGTTGTCCAGCTCGTACCATGTGATGCTGTCCGGCCGGGCATCCACGGCGCGGGCCTTGGAATAATGGGTGCCGTAGAATCCCTCCGCCGTGCGGGCCGTATGAGCGGCGCGGTCAAAGGGCGCAAGCCCCAGCGCCTCGCAGAGCTGCTCATAGGCATAATAGGCCCCCTGCGTCGTCCAGTGATGGTCGGTGCGGTAATAGAGATATTCGTCCTTGTGGGCCTCCAGCGCGCCGCGCACGTCCACGACCCGTGCGCCTGCCTGGGCAAAGGCGGCATTCAGCTCGTCAAGATAGGCGTCCTCGTCCAGCAACGGCGCGCCCGCGGGCACATTCTCCGGGTAGATGCTGGACGCTGCGGGCACCAGCAAAACGTTCACACGGCCCGGATACCGCTGGGCCAGCGCCGAAACCGCGGCGGTGTTTTTGGGCAGGGTGCGGGTCTCGGAGGAGATCAGGCTGTAGTCCCGCGGAAACATCATATGCTCTTTGCCCAGAAGAATGCCGCCGTTTTCCGTTTTCTGAAACAATGTGGTCTCGACGGCGCTTTGCAGCGCGATCCAGCCGTCCCGCCCCACGACCTGATCCTTGACATATTTGGTGTAGTTGGTGAAGTAGCTGTTCAGCCCGCTGGCCGAAACGCTGGAGAGTTTGGGCTTCTGGGTCAGCGTGGTGTTTTCCAGCTCGCTGTAAGCACGGTCGGGCGTGAGCAGGTCCAGCGCGAACAGGCCCACAAAAAACAGGCTGAACGCCAGCAGCACCGGATAGCGCCCCAGCGCCCGCAGCCGGGAGGGCGCAGAATGCTTGTCCATCATTGCGTCGCCTCCTTAAAAGTTAAAGTAGAGGAAGGGGCTGTTGGTGCTGCCCACCACATACGCGGTAGAGAGCACCAGCAGCGTCAGCACCGCCGCCACGCGGGTCACGGTACGGCGGCGCAGCAGGTCCCAGAGCTTTTGGATGAGCGGCGTACAGCAGACCACCGAGACGGCCAGCAGCACCCCATAGTTGCGCAGGAAATACAGCGGCGATACGCCGCCCGAAGGCACAAAGAGCTTGCGGAACAGCAGCCCGAAGCCCACGCCCGGCTCGTTGCCCACGAACATCGCCCAGCCCACCGCCACAAGGAACAGGGTATACACATGGGGCCAGACCCGGCCTTTTTTCAGGTATTTGAGCAGAAAGAGCTTTTCCACGGCCAGCAGGACGAAGTAATACAGGCCCCAGCAGATAAAATTCCAGTTGGCACCGTGCCAGATGCCGGTGAGCAGCTCCACGACGAACAGGTTGAAGATCTGGCGCTTGAGGCCCCGGCGGTTGCCGCCCAGCGGGATGTAGACATATTCCCGGAACCAGCCCGAAAGCGTCATATGCCAGCGCCGCCAGAACTCTGTGATGGAGGCGGAGATATAGGGGTAGTTGAAGTTCTGGGGGAAGTCGAAGCCCAGCATCTTGCCCATGCCAATGGCCATCATGGAATAGCCGGAAAAGTCGAAGTAGAGCTGGAGCGAATAGGCCAGCACCCCCAGCCACACCAGCGGCGTACTGGCGTTGGCCAGGCCCACGAAGGTGGTGGCGGGGCTGTCCGCGATGCCGATGATATCGGTCCACAGCGCGCCCACGGCGTCCGCCAGCAGCACTTTTTTGGCCAGGCCGAAGGTAAAGGTGGTCATACCCTCCTCGATCTGCGCCAGACGGCAGCGGCCCTGATAGACGTGGAGCTGCGCCGACACGTCGCGGTACTTGACGATGGGTCCGGCGATGAGCTGCGGGAACATGACCACATACGCGCCGAAGTCGATGATGTTATGTTCCGCGGGCACGTCGCGGCGGTAGACGTCGATGGAATAGGAAAGGGTCTGAAACGTATAGAAGCTGATGCCCAGCGGCAGCACGCTGATGCCCTCGATGGGCGCAAAGGCGGTGCCCAGCAGGGCGTTGGCGCTCTCCAGCACGAAGTTGGCGTATTTGAAGTAGAACAGCATCCCCAGACTGCCGCCCAGCGCCAGAAGCAGCAGGACTCTGCGCGCGGCGGCGCTCTGGTCAAAGCGCTCCATGCCCAGCCCGCACAGGTAGTTGATGAGGATGAGCGCCAGCATCACGGGGAAGAACCGGACCTCGCCCCAGCAGTAAAAGACCAGACTGCACACGAACAGGACCGTGTTTTTCAGTTTCGCGGGCGCCAGATAGTACAGCGCCAGCGTGATGGGCAAAAACCGGAACAGGAAGATAATGGTGCTGAAAACCAAGGCGTCAGCCTCCTTTTGA
>JBJERT010000195.1:0-5226 GCA_051882435.1 Faecalibacterium sp. | reverse complement strand
ATGGGCGCAGTAAAAAGCTTTTTCGGTTCCTTTTTCTCGAAAAAGGAACAAAAACTCCCTCACATCGTAATATGCGTGTGCGGCGTGCCGTCCAGACGGATGAGCTGCGCCAGATAGGCGCAGGCGTGGAGATAGCCCTCCGGGCCTTCGCCAATAAAGTGGCCCTGACACCCAAAAGACACGATATCCACCTGCCGGAACGGCTCGCGGGGGTCGGGCTGGTCCAGCAGGACCTCCACGGCGGGCACGCCGCAGACCCGCAGCGCGTCCAGAATGGCCACGCTGGTATGGGCGTAGCCGCCGGGGTTCAGCACGATGCCGTCCACCCGGCCCTGCGCGGCCTGGATCTCGTCGATCAGGTCGCCCTCGTGGTTGGACTGGTAAAAATCTGTCTCAATGCCCATCTGTGCGCACCAGAGATGGAGCGACTCCACCAGCCCGTCGTAGTCCAGCTCTCCGGGCACGCCCGGCTCGGTGAACCGCATCAGATTCAGATTCGGACCGTTAAGGATCAAAAATTTCATCCAGTGCCTCCATTGCCGCATCCACCGCCTGTGCGACGGTGCCGCTGTTGGGGATGACCGCGTCCGCCGCCGCCAGATACAGCGGCCGCCGCTGCGCCTCCATGAGCCGCAGGGCCTCCATGCTGGAGGACAGCGGCCGTCCGCCGCCCACGGCCAGCGCTTCCAGCGGCCGGTCGATGAACAGGATCACGCCGTTCTGCCGCAGCGCCCGCAGATTCTCGGGGCGCTTGACCGCGCCGCCGCCGCAGGAGAGCAGCTGCCGCGCCTCCTTGGAAAAGCGCCGGATCTGCTCGGTCTCCCGGGCGCGGAACCCGTCCTCGCCCTCGGCGGCAAAGATGTCCGGGATGCTGCGGCCGTCCGCCCGGACGATCTCCTCGTCAAGGTCGACGAAGGTTTTCCCCAGCCGCTGCGCCAGCGCCCGGCCGATGGTGGATTTGCCGCAGGAGGGCATGCCCACCAACGCCACGTTGAGCTGTTCCCGGCGCAGGGCGGCGGTCACGCGGGCGATCTCGGCGGCGGCATCCGGGAACCGGCGGTCCAGGAAATATTCCGCGGCATACACCGCCTGCGCCACCAGCATCTCCAGCCCGCCCACGGCTACCGGGACGCCCGCTTCTTCGGCGCGCAGGACCAGCTCAGTCTTGTTCGGATTGTAGACCACGTCCACAACGGCCTCGAGACCGCGCATGGCCGCCACGTCCAGCGGGCAGACCCCCACGTTGGGGTACATCCCAGCAGGGGTGGTGTTCAGAACGATCTGCGCCCCGCTGGCGGCGGCCTCGGCATAAGAAAGCTCACCCTTTTCCCGGTCGGGGGTGCGGCTCACGGTCAGCACCCGTGCCGCGCCCTGATCCAGCGCCACGGCCCGGGTGGTGTTGTGGGTGCCGCCGGTGCCCAGAATGAGCACCGTTTTCCCCTTGAACTCCACGCCGTGGGCCGCGCACAGGTGGGCAAACCCCATGTAATCGGTATTGTACCCGTACAGCAGACCGTTTTTGTTGACCACGGTGTTCACCGCGCCGATGGCCTGCGCCCGGGGGTCGATGACAGCACAATAGTCCATGACCAGCCGCTTGTAGGGGATGGTCACATTGATGGCTTTGAACGCCCGCTTTTCCAGAAATGCCCGCGCCTCGGCCTCGGTGGGCAGGGGGCACAGCTCGTAGCGGTAGCCGCAGAGCATCTCATGGATGATCCTGGAATACGAATGTCCCAGCTTCGCACCGATGAGTCCATATTCCATCGTTCAGTCCTCCTCTGCCCGGAACGCCGTGGGCCGGGTCATCCACGCCTCGCCGTAGCGGGCGGTGAGCAGGTCGCCCACGGCCAGCGCGGCGGCGCAGCTCTGCACGATGGCCGCCCGCGGCACGATGCAGGGATCGTGACGGCCCTTGATGGACAGCTCGGCGTTCTGCCGCGCGAGATAATCCACCGTCTGCTGGGGCTTGTAGATGCTGGGGGTCGGCTTGACGACCGTGCGGAACACCACCGGCATGCCGTTGGTGATACCGCCGTTGATGCCCGCGTTGCGGTTGGTGGCGGTGGTGATGTGACCCGCCGCGTCGGCGCGGAAGGCGTCGTTGGCGGTGGAGCCGCGCAGCTCCGCGAAGCCGAAGCCCGCCCCGAACTCGATGCCCTTGACCGCCGGGATGGAAAAAGCAAGATGCGCCAGACGGCTCTCCACGCTGTCGAAGAACGGCTCGCCCACGCCTGCGGGCAGGCCCAGAATGGCTGTTTCCAGGATGCCGCCCACGCTGTCGCCGTCAGACCCGGCGGCACGGATAGCGTCCTTCATCGGCTCCTCGGCGGCGGCGTCCAGCAGCGCGAAGCCCTCGGCTTTGTCGGCCAGCGCTCCGGCCTGCGCCGCCAGCGCGGCGGGGTCATCCAGCGCGAAGGGCGTGTCCGAAATGCCCGCGCACCGCGCGATATGGGTGGACACGGTGATGCCGGCCCGCTCCAGCGCGCCCAGCACGATGCCGCCCCCCGCCACGAGGGCCGCGGTCACGCGGCCGGAAAAATGCCCGCCGCCCCGGGCGTCCTGATATCCGTGATACTTGACATAGGCGGTGTAATCCGCATGGCCGGGCCGCAGCAGGTCCGCCGTTTTCGCGTAATCGGCGCTGCGGGTGTTCTGGTTTTCGATCATCAGCGCGATGGCCGTGCCGGTGGTGCGGCCCCCCACCACGCCGGAAAGAAAGCGGATGGCGTCGGTCTCCACCCGCGCGGTGGAAAGCCCGTCGCCCCGGGCGCGGCGTTTGTCCATGCAGGCGGCCAGAAAGCTCTCGTCCACCGGCACACCGGCGGCCATGCCGTCCAGCACCGCGCCCACTGCCGCGCCGTGGCTCTCGCCGAAGATGGTCAGCGCAAGGTCATTGCCAAAGGTGTTTTTCATGCCGCGTTATGCCTCCATGCCCAGCAGCGCCCGCAGCCCCTCGGTGGGGATGGTCTCGGCGCGCCAGCAGCCCAGCCCCGGCACCTTGATGACCGTGATCTGGCCGCCCTGGGCCTTTTTGTCGTGCAGCATCTCGGCCAGCACCTTCTCTTTGTCGTAAGCGGCGCGCAGCGGCAGGCCCAGACGGCGGTAGACCGCCCGCACCCGCTTTTGCAGCGCTTTGGACTCGATCATGGGCAGCATGCCCAGCGCCACGCATTCGCCGTGGAACAGACCGGTGGTGCGGCGGCCCTTGATGCCCTTCACGGCCTCGATGCCATGGCCGATGGTGTGGCCGAAATTCAGCGCCTTGCGCAGGCCGTGCTCGGTCTCGTCCTGCTCGACGATATTCTTTTTGAATTTAAGGCTGCGGTAGATGATCTCGTTGATCTGCGCGTCCACATCGCCCTTTTCAAAGATGGCGAACAGCTCCGGGTCGGCCAGTAGACTGGCCTTGACCGCCTCGGCCAGACCGTTGATGAAGTGGCGGCGGGGCAGGGTGGCAAGGGTGTCCGGGTCCACGATGACCAGCCTGGGCTGCCAGAACGCGCCCACGATGTTCTTGGTGTCGCCCAGGTCCACGGCAGTCTTTCCGCCGATGGAGGAATCGATCATGGACAGGGTGGTGGTGGGGCAGTTGATGAAGTCGATGCCGCGCATATAGACCGCGGCGGCAAAGCCCGCCAGATCGCCCACGACGCCGCCGCCCACGGCCACGACAAGGTCGCCGCGGCCCATGCCGAACTCCAGCATCTGGCGCAGCACGGTCTCCAGCGTTTTCAGGCTCTTGCTGCCCTCGCCCTGGGGCACCGTGATGATGCAGGAATCCCGGCACTGGTCCGCGACCCGGTGGGCGTATTCGGCGGGAACACCGCTGTCGGTGACGATGGCCACCCGGCGGTCCAGCCGGGCGAACTGGTACAGGTTCTCCAGCGCGCCGTTCTTCAGGATGATCTCATAGCTCCGCTCGCCCAGATTCATGGTGAGCTTGGTTCCGATCAGGTCACTCATTTTGTATACACTCCTAACAGCCGTACAGTGCGGCAGATGCGGTCCAGCTGGCGCAGCAGCGCGGCGCTCTCGTCGCGGGCAGGGTCGCCCACCAGCTCGACATAAAAATAATATTCAAACGGGACGTGGGGCATGGGCCGGCTCTTGATGGATTCCATGTTGAACCCGGACGCGCCGATGATCTGGATGACCTCGGCCAGCTTGCCGGGCTTGTTGTCCACCGTGAACAGCAGCGAAAAGCGGTTGCCCGCCGTGGGGCGCTGGCGGCTCAGCACGATGAAGCGGGTGGTGTTGTCGCCGTCGGTATTGATATCCGGCACCAGCACCTCCAGCCCGTACAGCTCCGCCGTTTCCCGGCTGGCGATGGCCGCTTTGGAGCGGTCGCCGCTCTGGGCCACGAACTGCGCCGCCATGGCCGTGTTGGGCATGGGCGAGGCAGGCAGGCGGAACTGCTTGAGGAAGGTCTCGCTCTGGGCGATGGCCTGCTGGTGGCTGTACACCTGCCGGATCTCGCCGATCTGCACCCCCGGCAGGACCAGAAGATTCTGGGAGATGGGCAGGTCGTAGACGTCCACCACCCACAGCGCGGGATGATTGTAGCACAGATCCAGCACCGCGGAGACATCGCCCGCGTGGCTGTTCTCAAAGGGGACCACGCCGTGGGCCGCGTCCCCCCGCTCCACCGCGTTGAATACGTCCTCCCAGGTGGGGCAGCTCACGGCCTGCGCGTGGGGGAACAGCGCCCGCAAAGCGATGTGCGCGAAAGCCCCCTCCACGCCCTGATAGGCCGCGCGGTTCTGCCCCAGCACCTCGGCTTCGTACTGCTTGGCCACGTCCATCATGTTCTGGACATGGTCGCGGTAATAGGGCCGCAGCGCCGGGTCCTGAATGCGCGCGGCAGACTTTTCCAGAACGACCGCCTCCCGCGCCGCGTCAAAAATGGGCAGGCCGTGCTCCTGCTTGTAGCGCGCGACCTCCAGCACGGCCGCCATCCGCTGCTCGAACAGCGCGGCGAGCTGTGCGTCTACCGCGTCGATCTGGCGGCGGGCCTGTTCCAATGCGTCCATGGGACCCACATCCTTTCCTCTATCCTCATATCGGCCGATGCCGTCGGGCCGGATCAACCGCTTTTGCGGTTATTATACCATAACCCGGACGTCGGCACAACGGACGGGACCGCATTTTTCACGGCTCGCACACGAAATCGCGCAGCCGCCCGGCGGCATGAGGGCGCAGCCCCCGCGCGCGGGAGCGCGCAAA
>JBJERT010000194.1:0-5233 GCA_051882435.1 Faecalibacterium sp. | reverse complement strand
TTGGTCAGCAGGTTGAACACGGTGGTCTTGCCCGCGCCGTTGGGGCCGATCAGGCCGGTGATCTCGTTGCGGCCGATCATCAGGTTGAAGCCGTCCACGGCGGTCAGACCGCCGAAGTCGATGCCCAGTTCACGCACGTCCAGAATGGGGCGCTTATCCTTATCGCGATCGGTCAGGAAACCGCCGGACGGCACACTGTGCAGAGATGTCTTAAATTCACTCATGGTCCGCGCCCTCCTGTTCCGAAGCCTTTCGGCCAAAATCGCGGTTGAGCACGCGCTCGACGATGCGGCTCAGCGAGAAATCGTAGCTGCCCATCAGTCCGCCGGGGCGGAAGATCATCATCAGGATCAGCACCAGCGAATAGACCACCATGCGGTAGCTGTCGAAGCTGCGGGTCGCCTCGGGCAGGATGGTCAGGACGATGGCCGAGAGGATGGAGCCGAGCATGGAGCCCATGCCGCCCAGAACCACCATGACCAGAATTTCGATGGACTTCATAAAGCCGAAGGTCGAGGGATCCAGAACGCCCAGATAGCAGGCATACAGGCCGCCCGCCAGACCCGCGAAGGCCGCTGAGAAGGCGAATGCCATGACCTTATAATAGGTCGTCTGGATGCCGCAGCTCTCGGCGGCGATCTCGTTGTCACGGATCGCAAGGATGGCGCGGCCGTGGCGGGACTTCATCATAGCGTGGATGGCAAAGCAGGTGATGACCACGCACAGGAACACATTCCAGTAATTGGAATACTTGGGGATGTTCTTGAGGCCCTTGGCACCGTAGAACAGCTTGAAGCCCAGCACATCGTCGATGTTGTTCAGCGTGATGCGGATGATCTCGCCGAAGCCCAGCGTCAGAATGGCCAGATAGTCACCGGTCAGGCGCAGGGCAGGCACACCGATCAGCACACCGAAAAGGCCTGCCATGACCATGGCCAGCATCAGGCCCACCGCAAAGGCGACCCCGCTGGGAAGATTGCTGTACTTGGTGAACAGCGCACAGGTATACGCGCCAACCGCCATGAAGCCTGCGTGGCCCAGCGGGAGCTGGCCCAGATAGCCGCAGGCGACGTTCAGCGAAACGGCCAGGATGATATTGATGCCCACCGAGAGCAGCACCTTGTTCTGATAGGTCGAAAGAATGTTCTGCGTCACGAAGGACAGCAGGATAAAGCCCGCCGCCACCAGCACGGCGTTCATCAGATAGCGCACAGGCATTTTCAGGGTCTTGCGCTTTTGGATGGTCTTGTTCATAGTCGCGCCTCCCTCAGACCTTTTCCTGCACCTGACGGCCGAGGAAGCCCGTGGGCTTGACCAGCAGCACGACGATCAGGATCGCAAACGTGACGGCGTCCTTCCATGCGGACAGGCCGATGGCGGAAACAAAGCACTCGCACAGACCGATGGCGATGCCGCCGATCATGGCGCCCGGAATGGAGCCGATGCCGCCCAGAACGGCCGCGACAAAGGCTTTCAGGCCCAGCATCGAGCCCATGGTGGGGGTCGCCTGCGGATAGCTGCAGCAGTACAGCACCGAGCCGATGCCTGCCAGCGCCGAACCCACCGCAAAGGTAAAGGAGATCGTGCTGTTGACATTGATGCCCATCAGACGAGCGGCATCCATGTCCTCCGACACGGCGCGCATGCCCTTGCCCAGGCGGGTCTTCTGCACCAGGAAGGTCAGAGCGACCATGGACAGCACCGTGACCACCAGCGTAATGATGGAGGTCAGACCCATGGGCACCTTGCCGATATAGAAGGTCTTGTTGCCGAAATAAGAAGGGATGACCTTCGCGCCCGAGCCCAGCACCAGCTCGGCCATATACTCCAGGAAGAAGGAGACGCCGATCGCTGTGATGAGCAGTGAGATACGCGGCGCGCTGCGCAGCGGAGTGTAGGCGATCTTTTCGATCACGACGCCCAGCAGCGTACAGGTGAGGATGGAGGCGCAGACGGCGGTCACCGGGCCGAGGCCGAGCTGGCTCATGACGAACCAGCTCATGTAAGCGCCCACCATGATGATGTCACCATGGGCAAAGTTCAGCAGCAGGATGATGCCGTACACCATGCTGTAGCCCAGTGCGATCAGCGCATAGATGCTGCCCAGGGACAGGCCGTTGATCAGCTGACTAAAAAACACTGTCATCGTTTGATACTTCCTTTCATTGAAAAAGGCGTTTTGTGTGCGGTTCCCAAAGAAAAAATGCGGAGACTGCCGAGCAACCTCTGTTCGGGCGGTCTCCGCATCTGGATTTTCATGTCCCCGGGAGCATCCCCGGCGTACGCCGGGGCACTCAGCGCGTCCTACCGCTTAGAACTGCTCCTTCAGCACGGCTGCGCCGTTGTCGAAGGTCAGAATGGCAGCGGTCTTGACGGGGTTGTTGTGCTCGTCGAAGGTAAAGGTGCCGGTCACGCCCTCAATGGTGCCGCCCTTGATGGCGTCGATGATGGCCTGCTTGTACTCGTCGGAGCCGACGGCCAGACCTGCATCCTCAGCGGCCTGGATGCCGTAGCACAGGGTGATGGCGGCATCGTAGCCCAGCGGAGAGAAGCCGTTGGGATAAGCCTCGCCGTAGGCAGCCTTGTAGGCGTCCTCGAACTCGGGGCTTGCGCCGGTGGCGTAGTTGGCGCAGAAGTAGCTGTCCTGCAGCTGCTCGGCGGTGGCGTAGCCCGCGACGCCGTCCCAGCCGTCGCCGCCCATGAAGGGCACATCCAGACCGACGCTCTCGGCCTGCGCCAGGATCTGGCCCACTTCCTCGTAGTAGTTGGGGCAGAACACGACCTCGGGAGCCTTGCCCAGGATGCTGGTCAGCTGCGTCTTGAAGTCCACGTCGCCCTCAGAGTAGCTCTCGGAAGCCACGACGGTGCCGCCCAGCGCGGCGAACTCGTTCTCAAAGTTCTCGGCCAGACCCTCGTTGTAGTCAGCGCCCTTCTTGAAGATGACGGCTGCCTTGGTGTAGCCCAGCTTCTGGAAAGCGTAGTCCGCCATCTTGACGCCCTGATACGGGTCGGTGAAGGTGGTGCGGAACACGTTGGCGTAAACGGTGTCGGTCTCGGCGTCATAAGTAACAGCCTCGGCAGTGGCGGAAGCAGTGACCATGGGCATGTTGTAGTCCTGGCTCTCGGCGACAACGGCCAGCGTCGGGGTGGTGGTGACGTCGCCGATCAGGCCGGTGATGCCCTGATCGCACATCTTGGTGAAGCAGGTGACTGCCTGAGTCGCGTCGCCCTGCTCGTCCATGGTGATGATCTCGAGCTGCTTGCCATTGATGCCGCCCTTCTCGTTCACCTGATTCAGGTACAGGGTAGCGCCGTTGACGACAGCCTTGCCGTAGACGGAGACGTCGCCGGTCAGGGGTCCGAGGACGCCGACCTTGATGGTCTCGCCGACAGCGGCAGCGCCCGTGCTGGCAGCGGTGGAAGAAGCGGCAGTGCTGGTGGATGCGCTGGAGCCGCCGCAGGCGGTCAGCACACCGGCGGCAGCGGCCACACCGGCGGCTGCCAGGAAGTTACGACGGGAAATCAGCTTTTTCATTGTTCTATATCCTCCCTTGTGGTGCGTTCGTGTAGAAAAGGATAAAGCAAGACCCTTTCCCTCAAAGCGGCCTTGCTTTGTCATTCTTATTATAGTCGCCCTGCCGGACCGCCGCAATTCACAAATCGTCCATAGTTTTCCGGCCGTTCCTTCGCATTTCCTGACAGTTTCCACAAAATCGGCGTGTTCCTTTTGGCAACTTTTTTATTCATTTCATTTTTCTAAAGCGTTAGATGAGACAAATTCATAGGTCACAAATCGGTTACAATGTTTTCATGCTGTGTACAGAGCGGAAAAATTTTCCTTCTCAACGCAGAAAATCCACCTGTCCCCCGGGTGGATAGCTGTGCCCTGCGCGGGGCATCCTGCCAGTGAGAGCCTATCAGAGAGGGGATTTTTCCATGCAGAAAACACAGATCGTTTCCGTTTTTGGCCGTGAGATCCTGGATTCCCGCGGCAATCCTACAGTGGAAGCCGAGGTCCGGCTGGCAGACGGCACCGCCGCGCGGGCCTGTGCGCCCTCGGGCGCGTCCACCGGCGCCTTCGAGGCGCTGGAGCTGCGGGACGCTGACCCCGCACGCTACGGCGGCCGGGGCGTCCGGCGGGCCGCAGCTCATGCAGGCGGGGCGCTGGCAGAAGCGGTCACCGGGCTGGATGCCGCAGACCTCTACGCCGTGGACGACGCACTGCGCCGCGCCGACGGCACCGCCGACAAGTCCCGGCTGGGCGCGAACGCCATGCTGGCGGTGTCCATCGCGGTATGCCGGGCGGCGGCGCGGGCGCAGGGGGTACCGCTGTACCGTTTTCTGGGCGGGGCCAACGCCCGCCGCCTGCCGGTGCCGATGATGAATATCCTCAACGGAGGCGCCCACGCCGCCAACAGTCTGGATTCGCAGGAATTTATGATCCTGCCCGTGGGGGCGCCCAGCTTCCGGGAAGCGCTGCGCCGCGGCGCTGAGGTCTACCACGCGCTTGCCAGCCTGCTGAAGTCCCGCGGCCTGTCCACAGCTGTGGGTGACGAGGGCGGTTTTGCGCCCGACCTTTCGGGTGACGAAGAGGCGCTGGAGCTGCTGCTTTCGGCCATCGAGTGGGCAGGCTACCAGCCCGGAAAGGATATTTTTCTGGGGATGGACGCCGCGGCCTCGGAGTGGAAGGACCCCCGGGGCAAGGGGTTCTACCGTCTGCCCAAATCGGGCGCGTCCTGCTCTTCCGATGAGCTGATCGGACACTGGAAACGGCTGGCCGAGGCCTATCCCCTGCTCTCCCTCGAGGACGGGCTGGACGAGGAGGACTGGCCGGGCTGGCAGCGCCTGACCGCCGCGCTGGGCGGAACGATGCAGTTGGTGGGAGATGACCTGTTCGTCACCAACACCGCACGCCTCTCCAAGGGCATCGAGGCCGGGGCGGGCAACGCCATTCTCATCAAGCCGAACCAGATCGGCACCGTGTCCGAGACCCTGAACGCGGTGCAGATGGCACAGCGCGCAGGCTGGGCCGCGGTGCTGTCCCATCGCTCCGGCGAAACGGAGGATACCACCATCGCTGATCTTGCTGTGGCGCTGAACGTCGGCCAGATCAAGACCGGCGCGCCCTGCCGCGGCGAACGCGTCGCCAAGTACAACCGCCTCCTGCGCATCGAGGAAGAGCTGGGCGTCGGGGCGGTCTATGCCGGACGAGAGGCGTTCCGGTAAGGGTTTC